>NZ_MPPE01000046.1:0-53437 GCF_001896645.1 Tepidanaerobacter sp. EBM-49 | reverse complement strand
GAAGTAACGTGTAAACTTTGGAACCGCCGTATACCGAACGGTATGTACGGTGGTGTGGGAGGTCGGCTACTCAATTAATGATTAGCCTCCTACCCGATTAAAATATCTTTTTATTTGTCTATGATTTTAGACTTTCTTGAACCCGCTCCTAATGGAGCAGGTTTCACTTGGAATTTTTACATTTTGCGGAAACTCAAATGCTTTGCAGGGTGGCCTTTTTCTTACTTGCATACTATAATTTTACTCTAACAGTTTTTAATTCACCTCTAATGTAAATTCTTGCCTCGCCCCAATCAAATTCACATACATCTCCATAATCATATTCAGCTTTTATATAGGCCTCAGCCCCCTTGTTTAATAAATCTCTTATTGTATTACAAACAGTTGTATAACTGATATCATATCCCTGTTGTTCCAAAGCCTCATATATATCAATTTTTTTCTTTTGCTGCTTTGCCTGTCCAATAGCCCTCTTTTTTTCATTCTCATTCAAGTAGAATTTAATCTTCTCAATTATTTCATCTGTTAATTTATATTTTTTTCTATTAGAAATATCATATTTTGGTGTTTGGACAATATCATCTATCAACTCTCTTTCATCAAGGAGTTCGTTCCCATCACTGTTTGTCAAGGAGTTTCTGGCTTCTAAATATTTCCCCACATATTTTCTAATTGTTTTTCTATCAATTCCTGTATCCTTTGCAATTTGTCTTTGCGATTTCCCTTCAAGGAAAGCGGCGATTATTATTTCTTGCTTTTGATACAATTTAATCATCCCCCATGTCCTCCTCCTATGTATGTACATAAGAAGAGTTTACTTTTAAGTGGAGGAGTTTTCAATTAAAATTGTGGGGCACTTTTAGATTAACATAAACAATTGTGCCACTATTATTCATTTTTTAAAACTTATTATAAAAGTTATAAAAATATGGTTGATGTGCTATAATAATAATCGCAGACAAAATAGGGATCACCTTTCTTCTTTATAATTTATTATCAATGATTGGAGGAAAAAAATGGACTTAAAATCAATTAGCGATAATGTTTCAAAAGCAATTGAAGAGCTGTTTTCTATAGCCCCTGTAAAACCCGGCCAGATTCTTGTTATAGGCTGCAGCACAAGCGAGATTATGGGCGGGAGAATAGGTAAATATTCCAGCATGGAAGCTGCAGAAGCTGTTGTGGAAGGTATAGCAAATGTCATACCAAAATATGATGTCAGACTTGCCGCTCAGTGCTGCGAACATCTGAATCGCGCACTGGTTGTAGAGGAAAAAGTAGCGGAACAATATAATTTAGAAGTAGTCACAGTAAAACCTGTAATGCATGCCGGAGGCGCTTTTGCAACTACGGTTTTCGAGAAAATGGAGCACCCTGCGGTAGTGGAATACATAAAAGGACACTTCGGTCTCGATATAGGCGATACATTGATAGGAATGCACATAAAGCATGTAGCTGTTCCGGTAAGACTCAGCATTAATAAAATAGGACAAGCCAATCTTGTAGCGGCTCGTTACCGCCCTAAGCTCATCGGCGGTGCTCGGGCGGTAATCCCTGAGACGTGGGATAAAACAGGTCAAAAATAAAAAATTTCATAGGGCAATACTTTTAACAAAATCACCGGTTTCAATATTGATAAGGGATAGATTTGATTTTTCAAAAATAGCAAAAGATGGTATGCCGTCTTTTGGCAGCGCACAAGAACCCGGATTTAAAAGTATAAGCCCTTCTTTTTTTTCTAAAACTTTTACATGAGTATGCCCGGTTATTAAAATATCAATTTTCCATTTTTTAGCAAGAGAAACAAGTTCCTCTTCTGTGCTCTGGTGACCATGTGTAACAAGAATTTTACAGCCATCAATTATCAGCAGGGCATAAGGAGACTGAATCGGTACTGAAAGCACAACCTGATCAATGGGTGCATCACAGTTACCTGCTGCTGCAATAAATGGCACATCTATCTTATTTATAGCCTTTGCAAGCTCTGAAGGATTGTAAGCTGGCGGCAAGGGATTTCTCGGACCGTGATACAGTATATCTCCCGCATGAATAATATAGTCATATGGTTTTGCTATTTCCAAAACTTTATTAAAAGCATCTAAGCTTCCGTGGGTATCGCTTAATATTGCAATTCTCACTCTAGACCCCTCCTGTCAAATTTTAAAGTTATAATCTTATTTTACATCTACCTTAAAAAAATCTTTTTGTCAATCATATACTGAAAAAAATCCAAAAGAATTTTTTGAATAGCCGGGGAATATAAAGTATAATGGAAGCAATTCGAAATCAATAATAAAGGGGAACATGAAATGAAACTTGGAGTATGTCAGATGTCTGTTTCTGAAAAACTTGAGGTTAACAAGAATAAAATCATCAGCTTCATAAAAGAAGCCTCTGATCAAAATATGGATTTTATTGGTTTTCCGGAAATGGCGCTTACCGGTTATACGCCGGAAATTTTATCAGATAAAAATTTAAATGAATTGGTACAAAATGCCTCAGATGAAATTAGAAAAACCTGCAAAACGTCAAAAGTTGGAGTCGCAGTAGGACATCCTTATACTAAAGAAGGCAAACTTTACAACAGTGTATCTGTATTTTTACCCAATGGGATAGTATATAGCTATGACAAAAAATATCCTACAAAAGCAGAACTGGAATATTTTGAAGTAGGTAAAAAAGATCCTCTTTTCTTTACATACCAAAACAAAACAATTGGCATTATGATATGCAGAGACCAAAACTATCCAAATCTTGCCAAAGAACTTAAAAATAAGGGAGTGGAATTTATATATATTCTATCAGCTCATTTTTATAATCCTAAAGAGGCCCGCTGGAAGTTGGAAAAAAATAGGGCGATTCCTATAACAAGAGCGGTTGAAAACCAAGTTCATGTCCTGCTTTCAAATTTTGTAGGTTCACATCTTGGGATGGTAAGTTTGGGAAATAGCCTGATTGTTGATCCGGAAGGGGCGGTGGTGGTTTCGACTGGAGAAAGCGAAGAAACCTTAATTTCAATTTCGGTTTTACTATAAACTTCAAGTATTATGTACACATGCTTAATTAGCGTTCCGATATTAAGATTCCATGGTAAAATATATTCAGCAGAATAGTCTATGGTGCACGCATATCCCTTGCGGTAGGGATACAGGTAGTAACTTTTGCTGCAGTTATAGGAGTGATATTAGGGGGGATTAGCGGATATTTTGGCCCTAAAGGAATTGGAATATGTGGAGGCCGCAAAAGCGATTGGCAATCCGCTGAATGGGGTGCTATGATTTCAACCGGCCGTCAGCATATATTAAGTCATTGGTGGTATCCCACTTTTCCGGGTATAGCAATCCTTATAACGGTTTTAGGTTTTAATCTTATAGGAGACGGACTTAGAGATTTTTTAGATCCCAAAACAAAAAAATAATTTAAGATAAAAGTTACGTTATTTTGTAATTATTTTGGTTAGGTCTTGACAGATTCAACTGAAAATTGTTAAAATGAAAATGTCAGATGTCAGACTTTTAATAGAGGAGGGTGTTGCTCACATAATCCAAATACATATCTTGTAAGCAGTTTACAAAAAAATAATAGGGGGAGTTTGCGTGAAGATTCGCAAGTTGTTAGCTTTAAGCTTGGTTTTTCTACTGGTTTTAGGTCTTGTGACAGGGTGCGGTCAAAGTTCTGAGCCGCCAAAGGAAGAAGAAAAGTCAGGAGGCGAAGAATCCAAGGAAAAGAAAATCAAGGTAGGTTTGGTATATGATATCGGCGGTCGTGGTGATCTTTCGTTTAATGATAGTGCTTATGCCGGCCTAAAAAGAGCTGAAGAGGAGTTTGGTATTGAAGTTACTGATTTGGAACCTTCAAGCGGCGGCGAAGATCGTGAACAGCTTTTGAGGCTTTTGGCTGAGGACGGATATGATTTAATTTTTGGTGTTGGCTTTATGTTCACAGATCACATCGCAAAAGTTGCCGAAGAATTCCCTGATGTAAAATTTGGCTTAATCGATGGCGCTGTAGAGGATATTGATAGCAATTCTAATATTACGTGCCTATTATTCAAAGAACATGAAGGCTCATTTTTAGTCGGCGCAGCAGCAGCCCTAAAGTCCAAGAACGGTAAAGTGGGTTTTATTGGCGGTATGAAGTCGCCTCTTATTGAGCGATTTGAGTATGGCTATCTTGCAGGAGCGAAATACATAAATCCCGATATCGAAACATTTTCGGATTATGTGGGAACTACCGGAGAAGCTTTTAAAGATCCGGTAAAGGCTAAAGAGTTGGCGTTAAAGCAAATTAAATCCGGCGCTGACGTAATTTATCATGCTTCAGGAGCTTCAGGCGTGGGCATGCTTGAAGCAGCAGCAGCTAATAAAATACTGGCTATCGGCGTAGACTCGGATCAGTCTTTAACTGCAACAGATGAGCAAAAACCTTACATATTGACAAGTATGCTGAAACGGGTAGATAATTCAGTTTATTTTACGATAAAAGACTTTATCGAAGGCAAATTTCAAGGCGGATATAGAATATTTGGATTAAGCGATGATGGTGTAGGTTATGCAGTTAATGAATACAATAAAGATCTTATCAGCGATATACAGCCAAAGTTAGAAGAGCTTAAAGAAAAAGTTGTAAATGGCGAAATAAAGGTACCCGCAGACAAAACTGAATATGAAGAATTTTTAAAAACTTTAAAGTAAAATTTATAGGCGGGGCGACGCTGGTTTAGTCACCCCGCTGTTTTTTAAGAGAACCCCAAAGGAGGGAGAAATCTTGGAGAAAGCCGTCGTTTTAAAAAACATAACTAAAACCTTCCCTGGAATTGTAGCAAACGATAAAGTAAATCTAGAAGTACAAAAAGGAGAAATCCATGCAATTGTCGGAGAAAACGGTGCAGGTAAAAGCACCTTAATGAAAATTTTGACAGGTCTTTATCAGCCCGACGAAGGCGAGATCTATATCTTTGGGAAAAAAGAAAAAATTTCTTCACCAAATAAAGCCATTGAACTTAAAATTGGAATGGTTCACCAGCACTTCATGCTAATTGACCGTTTTACTGTTTTAGAAAATATTATCCTGGGAGCCGAAAAAAAGAAAGGAATTGCAATTGATAAAAAGACCTGTAGAGAAATCATTAAAAAGCTTATAGACTTATATAATTTTAACCTTGATCTAGATGCCAAAATAGAGGATATCTCTGTAGGACATGCTCAGCGTGTAGAGATAATTAAGGTACTATACAGAGGCGCGGATATATTAGTGCTGGATGAACCAACAGCAGTGTTGGCTCCACAAGAAGTCGAGGAGCTTTTTGTAAATCTGCGCAGGCTAAAAGAAGAAGGCAAGACCATCATTTTTATTAGCCACAAACTTGATGAAGTACTTAATATAGCTGATAATATAACGGTTCTGCGCAGGGGTCAAGTAATCGGGACTGTTTGTACAGACTCAGTTACAAAAGAAGAACTGGCTAAAATGATGGTAGGAAAACCTGTTTTGATGAAGCTTGATAAAGAACCCATACAAAAGAGCGATGTCAAGCTATTGCTAAAAAATATCACGATAGAGAAGAACAAAGGAAATAGCGGGAAAAACCCGCTAAACCATATTTCACTTGAAATTCGAGGTGGAGAAATTTACGGTATTGCGGGAGTAGAAGGTAATGGCCAAAAAGAACTGGCTGAAGTAATTATCGGCCTTAGACAAGATTATCAAGGAGAAATAAAGGTTTGCGGCAAGTCGATTTATGGTTTGTCAATAAAGCAGGTAAGGGATTCAGGATTAGCATTTATCCCAGAAGATCGACATCGCCAAGGGCTAATTTTGCCTATGAAAGTTTGGGAAAACAATATATTAGGTTTTCATAGAAAAAAAAGGTTCACTAAAGGGGTATTTCTCGATATTAAAGAGGCAGAAGAATTTACGTTAAATAATGTTAAGGACTTTTCTATAATGGTAAGTTCGATTCATCAAGAAATTGAAGGGCTTTCCGGGGGAAATCAGCAAAAGATAATTTTAAGCAGAGAACTTTCCCAAGAACCGGAAGTTATTTTAGCTGCCCAACCCACCAGAGGCCTGGACATAGGCGCTATGGAATTTGTGCATAGACAGCTTTTAAAAAAACGTCAGGAAGGCAAAGCTATTCTTCTAATATCAGCTGATTTGGAAGAGGTTTTGTCGCTTTCGGACAGAGTCGGCATAATTTTCGAAGGCGAGATTGTAGCTGAGTTTGAACCGGAAGAAAAGACATTAGAAGATATCGGGGTATATATGCTTGGAGCACATAAGAAAGCAGGTGAAAGCGCATGAAAAAAGACCACAATTATAAAATACTGGCTTTAAAAATACTTGCGCCCATTATAGCTATGATTTTAGCGACACTCATCAGTTCACTAATCATTTTAGCTATTGATAAAAACCCGCTTCAAGTATTCTATACTATGTTCAAGTTCAGTTTTAGCCGTATCGACAGTGTAGCAATTATCTTTTTTAATGCAACACCCTTGATATTTTCTGCTTTAGCTGTATCTATAGGGTTTAAAATGGGGCTCTTTAATATAGGCATCGAAGGACAATATCTAATAGGAACTTTTTTAGCTGCATTAGTCGGTTTTTCATTTAAAGGGCTGCCTGCCGTAATCCATTTGCCGCTGGTGATTCTCGCAGGTATTATCGGAGGCATGATGTGGTCTTTTATTCCAATTTTTCTCAAAGTGAAGCGCGGCGTTCATGAAGTAATAAGCACGATAATGCTCAACTATGTGGCCTATTCACTAATACATTACCTCATCGCTGATGTGTTCAAGGATAAACAGCAGTCAACTATTGAAGGATTAGGCAGCGTACTTGTAAGAACACCTAAGCTTCCGGAAAGTGCTCTTATACCAAAAATGCATGGGTTTTTGTCTATTTTTGGCATACAATTACCGAAACATGTATATCTTAATTGGTTTTTTCCCATTGGTATTTTGCTGGCAATTGGAATTTATTACTTAATTATACGCACCCCTTTTGGCTATGAACTGCGTGCAGTTGGTCATAATCCCGAAGCTTCTAAAATTGCAGGAATTAAACCCAATTCAGTTTACTTAAAAGGTTTTTTGCTAAGCGGAGCTGTTGCAGGTTTAGTTGGGTTATCTGACCTTTTGGGATACTTTAAATATATGGATATGGATTTTCCTCAAGGGTATGGATTTGACGGTATAGCAGTAGCGTTAATAGCCCAAAACAACCCCTTTGGAATTATAGCATCGGCAACACTTTTTGGATTTTTGAAACGCGGTTCAGAGGGGATACAAGCCCTTTTAAAAGTTCCTATGGACACGATCGTAATTTTACAATCGCTTATGATTATATTCATCGTGGTTATAACTAAAATTATAAATGATTACATAAAGCGTTTAGAAAAAAAGGAGGCGGCATAAATGTTTACAGCCGAGCTTCTATCGTCAAGCCTTAGAATGGCTGTTCCTATATTACTTACGGCTATTGGTGCCGTCTATACTGAAAGATCAGGTATAGTAAATATAGGTCTTGAAGGGATGATGATCGTAGGTTCGTTTTGGGCAAGCGTAGGAGCGTACTTCTACGGTCCTTTTGCCGGGATACTCTTTGCCATGGCGGCAGGAGCGTTTCTAGCTTTGATACATTCCGTAACAACAGTAACTTTTGGTGTCAACCAGGTAGTAAGCGGTGTTGCACTGAATATTTTAGCATATGGCGCTTCCAGGTTTTTAAGTTTAATGATATTTGGCAAAGCTACTACTTCCCACCATGTAACAGGATTTAATACCATAGATGTCCCTTTATTGTCCAAGATACCTTTTATAAAACTATTATTTACAGATATATCACCTGTCGTGCTGCTGGCACTAATTTTAGTACCGATATCAAAGTATATTATTGATAACACGGTATTTGGTTTACGGTTGCGGTCAGTAGGAGAAAATCCTTTGGCTGCAGATACTTTGGGAATAAACGTATTTGCAATGAGATACGCCGGAGTAATTATAAGCGGGATGCTGGCAGGAATAGCAGGAGCATACCTTACAATGGAGCACACAGGCATGTATGTCGAAGGCATGACCCAAGGCAAAGGTTATATAGCCATGGCTGCTATGATATTCGGAAATTGGACGCCAACCGGGGCATTTTGGGCTTCACTGCTTTTTGGTTTTGCAGAAGCTATAAGTCTGAGAGCCGGGGAGGGCAGTATTATTCCATATCAATTCATAAAAATGATTCCATATTTACTGACACTAGCGGTTTTGACCGGCATAGTGAAGAAAGCCACACCTCCGGCGGCTAGCGGTGAACCCTATGATCGAAGAACGGGATAAGGAGATTGATAAAACAATGAAAATAAACATAATAAAATTAATGTCTACACTTCATGGCGAAGAAAATGTCATAAATAGCTTAAGACCCACTATGAATTTTTTAGAAGATAATTTTGATGTAAACTATCAATGCCAAGACAGCTCAGAAGAAATTACAGTGGTTTGGGTTATGACCGGTGGAGTGGAAGGAAAATTTAAAGAAATATATCCATGGCTCAAAAAACCAATAATTCTATTGGCTGAAGACATAAACAATTCGCTGCCTGCGGCTCTAGAAATATTGGCATATGTACGTGAACAAAACGAAAAAGCCTATATTTTACACGGCAACTTTGACGAGATAAAACGAGACTTGGAAAAATTTTGTCTTATGCAAGATGCCGTAAAGAGAATAGAAAATGCTCGGATAGCTAGCATTGGCGGACCTTCTGACTGGCTTATAGCAAGCCATGTGGATTTTCATAAAGCTGCCGATAGATGGGGCTGCAAGTTTATCTATATTCCCATAGAAGATTTACTAAAATCAATCAAGGAAATCGAATGCGAAACCTGTGATGATTATTTTAACAAACCTGCTGAAACGGTTGGAATTTCGAAAAAAGATGTACAGGAGTCCGCCAAGATCTATTATGCTTTAAAAAAGCTTGTGAGAGAAAAGAACATTACAGCCTTAACATTAAAATGCTTTGATCTTTTAGACCCTTTTAAAAACACAGGGTGTCTGCCTCTTGCCCGCTTAAACGATGAGGGAATTATCGCCGGATGCGAGGGAGATATGCCATCGCTGGTTACTATGTTTTTAGCATATATTCTTACAGGCAAACCTTCTTTTATGGCAAATCCCTCTAAAATTGATATAAAGGCAAATACTATTTTATTGGCACATTGCACAGTACCTGCCAGCATTGTAGAAGAATATTCTTTAAAAACCCATTTTGAATCAGGCATCGGCGTAGCAGTAGCAGGTAAGTTTGCAAAGCAGCCTGTAACCTTAGTTAAACTGGGCGGTAAAAACCTGGATAAGCTTTATGTTGCCGAAGGTTCAATTGTAGGTAATACCGATGATGAGAATAGATGTAGGACGCAGATAAAAGTTCAGGTGGAATATGGTTTAGATTCCTTGCTGGAAAACCCGCTAGGAAACCATCTGATTATAGTGCCCGGCAAAGTTGAAAAGCTATTTAGAGATTTTATGAGTTATATGGAAATAAAGCAATAAGCGTACGTAAGGAAGTGCAAATATGGTTTCTGTGTCTAGATATGAAATAGTTGTAAAAAAAATAAAGGAAATGATAGAAGCCGGTGAACTCTTACAAGGTAAAAAATTGCCTTCGGAAATCGAAATGGCAAAAAGGTTAAATGTCAGCAGAGCCACCTTAAGAGAAGCCTATAGGATATTGGAAGATGAAGGCATAATAAACCGGTATCATGGCATAGGTACCTTTATTGCCAAAACCCCCATCATAAAAAGTGGTATGGAAGAGTTGATAAGCATAACAAAGCTTATTGAAAAACAGGGTATGAAGCCCGGCACAAAAGATAAAGCAATATCATTATTGCAACCAAGCGAAAAAGAAGCAGCAATGTTAAAGCTTTCGCCAAACGAAAAGATATATCGCATTGAGAGAGTAAGAACCGCTGACGGACAACCGGTTTTGCTTTGTATTGATAGAATTCCGGAGAAGTATATCCATGGTGATTTTAAATTTGATGAAGAGTCCCTTTTCGAGTATCTTCATAGGGATTTAGGTATCTTTATATCTTATGCTATATCGGATGTAATACCTGTAAAGGCGCAAGTAGCTGATGTTTATAGAAAATTAAAGATGAAGTCGAAATCAAGTGTTGCCTTGCTCCTAGAACAACTTCATTATGATGATAAGGACGATCCTATATTTTACTCGTCAAACTATTTTTCATCTGAAAAGTTCCGATTTTATATTGTCAGAAAGCGAATTTAATGATATTTGGAGGTGAGTAACTATATGCCGCTGGATAAAAAAGAACTAGTCAAAAAAGCCTTATCTGCCATGGAAAATGCATATGTGCCTTATTCTAAGTTTCCCGTGGGAGCTTGCGCGGCTACTGCAGACGGGGAAACGATCTTAGGCTGCAATATTGAAAATGCATCATATGGGCTTACCGTATGTGCTGAAAGAGTAACGCTTTTTAAGGCTTATTCAGAAGGAAAAAAGAATATAGTGGCCTTAGCTGTCGCTGCAAATGTAGATGAACCGGTTTCTCCTTGCGGAGCCTGCAGACAGGTTATAGCTGAGCTTGCACCTTCTGCTGTTATTTATCTTTCAAATAAAGACGGCTCCAAAATAAAAACAATGACCGTAGAGGAACTTTTACCTTATGCATTTCGTCTGTGATTTTTGGCGTAAAATCAGCTTAATAAGTAGTGCAGGAAATTAAATAAATTTTTGGATGGGCGGTGATATCGTGTTTTTTATGACAGATATTATTGAAAAAAAGAAGCGGGGATTAAAACTTTCAAAAGAGGAGATACAGTTTGTAATTGACGGCTATGTAAACGGCAGCATTCCTGATTATCAGATATCGGCTCTGCTTATGGCAATTTATTTTAAAGGAATGGACGAAGATGAGACAACAAATCTTACTATGGCTATGGCTTACTCAGGTGAGACAGTAGATTTATCTGAAATCAAAGGCATTAAAGTGGATAAACATTCTACAGGAGGTATTGCAGACACCACTACGTTGGTTTTAGTTCCCCTTGCTTCTTCTGTAGGAGTAAAGATCGCAAAAATGTCCGGACGAGGTTTAGGACATACGGGAGGCACTATAGATAAGCTGGAATCAATTCCCGGATTTTGCTGCGAACTGGATGCAAAAACTTTTATCAATTCAGTAAACACCATTGGCGCTGCAATAACAGGCCAATCAAAGAACCTGGTGCCGGCAGACAAAATGCTTTATGCACTAAGGGATGTAACAGCAACAGTAGATTCCATGCCTCTTATAGCAAGCTCAATAATGAGTAAAAAAATTGCCGGTGGTGCCGATAAAATAATCTTAGATGTAAAGTTTGGCAGCGGTGCCTTTATGAAAACCTTTGAAGATGCCTTAGAGCTCGGACGTCTAATGGTAAAGATAGGAAATAGAGCAGAAAGAGAAACTATAGCCTATATTACTGATATGGAGCAGCCTCTAGGCCTTGCTATCGGCAACGCCATAGAGGTTATAGAAGCAATAGAGGTGTTGAAAGGAAGCGGACATCCGGATCTTCTTACACTTTGCCTTGAGTTTGCTGCAGAAATGATGCGAATGGCTGAAATTGAAAGCGATAAATCAAAGGCCGTGGCAAAACTAAAAGATAGCATAGACACAGGAAAAGCACTTGAAAAATTTAGTGAGATAATAAAAAACCAGGGAGGAAATCCGAAAGTTATCCAGGATTATTCACTGTTTCCTCAAGCTAAATATGAACTTGAAGTTACCGCAGCACAAGACGGCTACGTAAGCAAAATCGATGGAGTGCGTTTAGGCACTACAGCCATGAAACTTGGAGCAGGCAGGCAAAAAAAGGATGATGTGATAGATCCGGCAGTGGGTATTTGGATATATAAAAAAGTGGGAGATGGAGTAAATAAGGGCGAAGCCTTTGCAAAAATTTTAGCAAATGACAGAGCAAAACTTGACTGGGCGAAGGATGAAGTAAAAGAAGCCTTTGAATTTGACTTAAAGCCTACTGAAAAAAGGAAGGTTATTTGGGCGAAGATAACAGGAGATAAAATAGCGAAGTTTTAAAAAGGGATGGTCATCATGATAAAAAAAGTTACTATGATAGTGCTTGACAGTGTAGGTGTTGGAGAAATGCCGGATGCTGCAAAATATGGAGATGAGGGAAGCAACACGCTGGGAAATACAGCACGGGCTGTAGGCGGGCTTAATATGCCTAACATGCAAAAGCTGGGCATTGGAAATATTATAGATGTGATGGGAGTGCCGCCGGTAAAAAAGCCTCTTGGCGCATATGGAAAGGCAGCCGAAAAATCTCCCGGCAAAGATACTACTACAGGACATTGGGAGCTTGCGGGAGTCGTCCTGGAAAGGCCGTTTCCTGTATATCCTAATGGCTTTCCTCCGGAAATAATAGAAGAATTTGAAAAAAGAACAGGCACTAAAGTCTTAGGCAACAAGCCGGCCTCAGGCACGCAAATAATCCAAGAGCTGGGAGATGAGCATGTAAGGACTAAGTACCCAATAGTATATACTTCGGCTGATTCTGTATTTCAGATAGCAGCTCACGAAGATATAATTCCACTTGAAAGACTTTATGAGATGTGCAGAATTGCCAGAGAGATACTTCAGGGAGAACACGCAGTGGCAAGAGTAATAGCACGTCCATTCACCGGTACATCGGGAAATTACGTAAGAACATATAACAGAGCTGATTTTTCACTAAAACCCCCTTACGAGACCCTCCTTGACAAGGTTTTGGCTGCCGGGATGGAAGTTATCGGCGTCGGCAAAATTTGGGATATTTTTGCAGGACAGGGTATAACTAAGTCGATTCATACAAATGGGAATACAGATGGGATAAATAAAACTATTTTAGCTATGAATGAGCTTGACCGGGGACTAGTATTTACAAATCTTGTGGATTACGACATGCTTTACGGACACAGAAACGATCCTGTAGGATATGCAAAAGCCTTAGAAGAATTTGATGCCCGTCTTCCTGAAATAATTTCAAAACTTAAAGAAGAAGATGTGCTGATAATTACCGCGGACCATGGATGTGATCCAACCACTGAAAGCACTGACCATTCAAGGGAATATATTCCCGTCCTGATTTATGGAAGCAAGATAAAGCCGGCAGTAAACCTTAACACTTTGCCGTGCTTTTCTGATGTGGGCCAAACGGTAGCCGATTTTCTCGGCTGCGAAAAGCTAAGGAATGGCAAAAGTCTTAAAGAGCTTATAACATATAGTTTATGATAATCGGAGGAATGTTACATGTCTTATAGAGAAGAAGTAATGCAGGCTGTAGACCACATCAAAAATAAGATAGATACACAACCAAAAATTGGCATAGTTTTGGGCAGCGGATTAGGAGAAGTTGTTGAAGGAATAGAAAATAAGACAGTAATACCTTATTCAAATATTCCCGGATTTCCTGTTTCAACAGTAAAAGGGCATGCGGGAAATCTGGTTTTTGGAAAATTAGAAGGTAAAGATGTAGCAGCAATGCAGGGCAGATTTCATTTTTATGAGGGACACCCCATATCAAAAGTGGTTTTTGGAGTTAGGGTGATGGGTCTTCTGGGGATCAACACATTGATTGTGACAAATGCTGCAGGAGGAATTAATACATCCCTTAAACCCGGAGATTTAATGGTTATAAAAGATCATATTAATTTTGCAGGAGAAAATCCGGCTATAGGAGAGGAAATTCCGGAGTTCGGACCTAGATTTTTCGATATGACTTATGCTTACGACCCTGAGCTTATAGAAACGGCAAAGAGAGTTTATGAAAAAAATAAGGTTGCTTATAAGGAAGGGGTATATGCATTTCTGAAAGGTCCAAGCTATGAAACACCTGCAGAAATAAAGATGCTGTCAACGATTGGCGCCGATGCTGTAGGCATGTCGACAGTACCGGAAGTCATAGCAGCAAGGCAAATGAATATAAAGGTTTTTGGAGTTTCTTGCATTACAAATATGGCTGCAGGAATTTCAAAAAATAAGCTGTCACATCAGGAAGTAATAGAAACATCAGAGAGAGTAAAGAAAGATTTCATAAAAATAATAAGCGGCGTAGTAGCTGAAATGTAGCAGATCCTTTAATTGCACAAAGCCTTTTAAAATGATAAAATGGGGTTGGCTCAATCGAAGCCTGGAGGTGATATTTATGGAAAATGTAATTATAGTAACTGATAGTTCATCTGACCTTCCGGAAGGTATTATCAAAGATTATCCTATAAAAGTTTTGCCAATGCCTGTTTCTTTAAAAGACGATCCGACAAAAGATATTTCGAATTTAAGTCTCAAAGAGTTTTATGATTCTATTAGAAGAGGAGAAATTGTGCCTACTACATCGCAAGTTACAGTTCCGGTTTATATGCAGTGTTTCAAAGAGTATTTAAGCCAAGGGAAGACACCTTTAGTGTTGGGCCTTTCTTCAAAACTTACAAGTAGTTATGAATCTGCCCTTCTTGCAAAAGAAAACTTGAAGGCAGACGAGATAATTATCATAGATACAAAGTGTGCAAGCCTGGGACTTGGATTGGTTGTTTTAAAGGCTGCTCAAATGGCAAAAGAAGGCAAAACAGCCCAAGAAATAGCTCAGGTAATAGAACCTTATGCATTACATATGGAACATATATTTACAGTAGATTCCTTGGAATACCTAAAGCGCGGAGGAAGGATTTCTGCTACTCAGGCCTTTGTAGGAGGCCTTCTTAATGTAAAGCCGGTTTTGCATTTTGTAGACGGAGCGATTCTTCCACTAGAAAACGTGCGAGGACGGAAAAATGTAGTAAAGAAAATGATAGAAATTATGGCACAGCGAGCTAAAAACCCTCAAGATCAGGTAATTGGGATAAGTCATGCGGATAATGAGGAACTTGCGCTAGAACTTAAAGAAGCGGTTATCAAAGAATTTGGAGTAAAAAATATAATAATGTCATGGATAGGACCTGTAATAGGCTCTCACGCAGGCCCTGGTACTGTCGCACTCTTTTTTCAGAATGCATAAATGAGGGCGCAAAAGCGATACAATAAGAATTTGCGTATACAATATAAATATTGAATTCTAATATGCAGTATACTGTATAGATAAATCAAAAGTATTGTGATATAATACTTTTGTTTGTAATAATCGGGCTTCAAAAACTGTGTGGCTGAGAATAATTATAAATCTGAAGTTAAATGTGCAAAATGTCACAAGCAGCATCTATTAAGAAACCCGCAGGGAATCCAGCGAAGTATCTGGAACCTCTATACAAAGAGCGACCACTAGTGGCATTGAGCAGGCCGGTAATGCATAGGTCAGACGAACTAAAGTTCGTGGCCTAGAATTACGAAGCTCGGTATTTCAATGCCGAGTAGTTCACGAGCCTTTACAATATATTAGACAAACTTTAAGCAATAAGCAAAAGGAGAGGAAAAATTAATGGCAAAAGTTATGAAATCCATGGATGGCAATAATGCCGCTGCTCATGTTGCATATGCCTTTACTGAAGTAGCTGCAATTTATCCAATCACGCCGTCTTCACCTATGGCGGAATATGTGGATGATTGGGCGGCCCATGGAAGAAAAAACATTTTTGGTCAGGAAGTCAAGGTAATAGAGATGCAATCTGAGGCAGGTGCCGCAGGAACAGTTCATGGCTCTCTCACCGCAGGCGCGCTTACCACAACATTTACAGCATCTCAAGGATTGCTGCTTATGATTCCTAATATGTACAAAATCGCCGGCGAGCTGTTACCGGGTGTATTTCATGTAACAGCTAGAGCTGTGGCAGGTCATGCCTTATCTATTTTTGGAGATCATTCAGATGTTATGGCTTGTAGGCAAACCGGATTTGCGATGCTGGCATCAGGCAGTGTTCAGGAAACAATGGATTTAGCAGGCGTAGCGCATCTTGCAGCCATCAAAGGAAGTGTACCATTTGTTCATTTCTTTGACGGGTTTAGGACATCCCACGAGATTCAAAAAATTGAAGTTCTGGATTATGAAGATCTTGCAAAATTAGTAGACTATGAGGCAGTGAAAAAGTTTAAGAAAAGAGCATTAAATCCAGAAAACCCCGTAGCCAGGGGCACTGCTCAAAATCCTGATATATTCTTCCAAGCAAAGGAAGCTGCAAATCCATATTATTTGGCTATTCCACAAGTAGTAGAAGAATACATGAATGAAATTAATAAACTTACAGGCCGCAACTATGGTTTGTTTAACTACTACGGGCATCCCGAAGCTGAAAGAGTAATAGTTGCAATGGGTTCTGTATGTGAAACTATTGAGGAAACCATAGACTACCTCATGTCACAAGGCGAGAAAGTAGGAGTTTTAAAGGTTCATTTATTTAGACCTTTTTCAATAGAGCATTTCCTGTCTCAAATGCCTAAAACGGTTAAGAAGATAGCTGTTCTAGACAGAACAAAGGAGCCTGGAGCCCTAGGCGAGCCCTTATATCAGGATGTGTGTACAGCTTATATAGCTGATGATAACCGACCCACGATTGTAGGTGGCCGCTACGGTTTAGGTTCAAAGGATACAACGCCCACACAGATTAAAGCTGTTTACGACAATCTAAAAGCTGATGAACCGAAAAACCACTTTACTATTGGTATAGTAGATGATGTGACAAATACATCTCTTCCTTTAGGAGAATATATTGATACAGTTCCGGAAGGGACTACCTGTTGCAAATTTTGGGGTTTAGGCTCAGATGGAACTGTAGGAGCAAATAAGAGCGCTATTAAAATTATTGGCGACAACACCGATATGTATGCTCAGGCTTATTTTTCCTATGACTCCAAAAAATCCGGCGGAGTAACAATTTCACACTTGCGTTTTGGCCATAAGCCTATCCGTTCAACATATTTGATTGACAAAGCTGATTTTGTTGCATGTCATAATCCTGCTTATGTAGGCAAATATGATATTCTTTCAGGCTTAAAAGACGGCGGCACTTTTCTATTAAACTGCCAGTGGTCTAAAGAAGAACTTGATAAAAAACTTCCTGCATCTGTAAAAAATTATCTTGCAAAACATAACATTAACTTCTATATAATCAATGCCGTGGATATCGCTCAGGAAATAGGCCTTGGCGGAAGAATAAATATGATAATGCAGGCGGCATTTTTCAAACTTACAAACATTATCCCAATCGAAGAAGCTGTGAAGCACCTCAAAGAGGCCATAGTAAAATCATACGGTCATAAGGGCGAAAAAATAGTAAATATGAACTACCTGGCTGTTGACAAAGGTATTGAAGCACTTGTAAAAGTTGAAGTACCTGCTTCTTGGGCTGATGCAGTTGACGAAGAGTCAAAGGTAGAGGCCGATGTTCCGGACTTTATCAAAAACGTAGCTGATGTTATGAATCGCCAGGAAGGCGACAAGCTTCCGGTAAGTGCTTTTGTCGGACGCGAGGATGGCACTTTTCCAGTAGGCACTACAAAATACGAAAAACGCGGCATAGCAGTAAATGTTCCTGAATGGCAGCCTGAATCATGTATTCAGTGTAATCAATGCGCATTTGTATGCCCTCATGCTGTAATAAGACCTTTCTTATTAAATGAAGAAGAAGTAAAAAATGCACCTGAGGGATTTGTATCTAAGAAGGCAATAGGCAAAGGATTGGAAGGTCTGAACTTTAGAGTTCAGATAAGCCCGTTAGACTGCACCGGATGCGGCGTATGTGCGAATACATGTCCATCAAAAGAAAAATCCCTAATTATGAAGCCTTTAGAGAGCCAGACACATCAAATACCTTATTGGGATTATGCAATGAGTCTTTCTGAAAAAGAAAATCCTTTAAAAATAGAGACAGTAAAAGGCAGTCAGTTTGAACAGCCACTTCTCGAGTTTTCAGGCGCATGCGCAGGCTGCGGCGAAACTCCTTATGCGCGCTTAGTAACTCAGCTATTTGGCGACAGGATGATGATTGCAAATGCTACCGGATGCTCATCTATTTGGGGCGGCAGCGCACCATCTATCCCATATTGTGCAAATAGAGAAGGGTATGGTCCTTCATGGGCAAATTCTTTGTTTGAGGATAATGCGGAATTTGGCCTCGGCATGTATCTTGCGGTGAAGCAAACACGTGAGAAGCTCGCTTTGCTGATGAAAGAAGCAATGGAGTTTGATATACCATCAGAACTAAAAGATGCTTTTAAGTTGTGGCTTGATAACATGAATGACGCCCGCGCAACTAAACAAGCAGCGCTTACGATCATTCCGACACTTGAAAAGTATAAGACAAATGACGAAAAAATCAACAAAGTTCTGGCTGAGATTTTAGATAAAAAAGAATATCTAGTGAAAAAATCACAGTGGATATTTGGTGGAGACGGCTGGGCATATGATATTGGTTTTGGAGGTCTTGACCATGTACTGGCCTCAGGCGAAGACGTAAATGTTCTGGTATTCGATACAGAGGTTTATTCCAACACAGGCGGCCAATCCTCAAAGTCCACTCCTACTGCAGCGGTAGCTCAATTTGCAGCAGCAGGCAAAAATATCAAGAAGAAAGACTTGGGACGCATAGCCATGACTTACGGATATGTGTATGTTGCTCAGGTGGCTATGGGCGCCAACCAAAGTCAATTAATAAAGGCATTAATTGAGGCAGAAAGTTATCCGGGGCCATCCTTGATTATCGCATATGCACCATGCATAAATCATGGCATAAAAGCCGGAATGGGAGCCAGCCAGCTTCGTGAAAAGCAAGCTGTAGAAGCAGGTTACTGGCACTTATACAGATACAATCCGCTACTTAAGGAACAGGGTAAAAATCCATTTATCCTAGATTCAAAAGAGCCTACGGCAAACTTTAGAGAATTTTTAATGGGTGAAGTTCGCTACACATCTTTGCTCACTGCTTTTCCGGAAAGAGCAGAAAAACTCTTTGAAAAAGCAGAACAAGATGCAAGAGAGCGTTATGAAATCTATAGGAAGCTTGCAGAGGGTTAATAAAACAAAAGCCGGCGTTAAAAGTAACGCCGGCTTTTGCATATGGGGAATTTTATTTACACTTCAAGATTAATATTGAATTTCTACTGTTTTTGTTGTTTGATTCCAGCTTACTTTTGCCCCCAAAGCCTCACTTATAAATCTTACCGGAACCATTGTCCTGCTATTTTGTATAATGGCAGAAGTATCAAAGGTTACAGTTTTACCATTAACATCTGCTTTGCTTTCACCGATTTTAAGCTTTATAGTCTTATCGTCTTTGCAGATTATAACCATTCTATTGTCATTATCCCATTCGACCTGAGCTCCAAGGCTCTCAGATACAAATCTTACAGGCACCATGGTTCTGTTGTCTTGATTTACATAAGGAAGCTCATCGGGAAAAACTACTTCTTTTCCATTTACGACAACCGATATGTCAGTAATTATAATCGGGAAGCTCTTAGATATATTTCCGACTTTCACCTCAATTGTTGCCGTTCCGGGATCTACTGCTTTAAAAGCCAATGTTTTTGTATCAAAACCTACCGGTTTTGAATAAGATACTTTCCAATCGCATGTGTATGGGTAGCCAAGAAGCATTTTGCTGCCTGCAGGGCTTACTCCATAGATTTTAAGGTTAGTTGCTGTACCTGCTTTTACAGTAACTGTTTCAGATACGATTTGATCAACAATTGGAATTACCTGGTAATTTACAGCTTGATCAGAAACATTAAAAACTACAGTTGCAGGTTCTGGCGAATTTATAGAGGGGATGGAGACAAAATGCACGCCATCTTCTGCTCTACTGCTAAAAGGTGCTGCTCCGGCCCCGCCTATAACCCATACGCTGGAACCAGATGATTTTGCATGGGAAATCAAGATCTTTTTAAGCAAGTCGCCCTCCAATGTGTCTGAAAAATTCTCAGGCATTCTATCCAATACCACAAAAAGGGCCTTTGATTTATCCAGAGAAGCCAAATCTTTTTGCAAATTTATCCATTGGTTGTAGTCTGTTAATCGAAGACTGCCTTTTGTAGCGTCTAAAAGCATGAAATTTGCACCTTTTTCGGATGAAACAGCATAACCCTTGCCAGTCATCTTATAGTTCCTAAAATCCTTTAATTGGCTGCTTAATGAGCCGTTGTCAGCCCAAGGTTGCCCTACTACAAGAGTAAGTGACGCATTTGAGTTATTTATTATTTTAGCGGCAGCAGACATTGTCCTTGTATAGCTTTCCTGGTCGGGATTCACCAAAGGCTTTGCTCCTACTGCGCCAAATGTAAATCCACTTCCTTTTTGATTTGCCGTATCAGTCCAAACAGTAGGTTGAGGCAGCAAAGATTCGTTGTAATTTCCCGCAATCAAAGCCGTAAGGTCATCGAAATAAACGGCTCCTTTAATGCTTGCTTCGGGATCTGTTTCTACAACATAAATTGTTTTGAGTGTAAAAGGCTGTTTGCCAGACGGCAAGGTTACCTCGATTTGTTTCCAACCATCCCAGTCTACGCTTCGCGCAAGGTCTAAAATAGTTTCTTTACCGGAAGCATCATTTACAGAGACCCTCAGCCATTCACCTTGATTATCGCCATATACCCAAAGAGAAATTTTACTTGTATTTAAAGGCAGTGCCTTGCCGCTATTTCCAAAGGAAAGGTATGCGGCTCTTGTAGCATTTCCTGCTGTAAAATCATAATCGAGCCTGCCGGATGCCTGTCCTGAATATACTGGTTCCGGTGCCGAAACGATACTAAATGCTCCTTTTACATCAGCGGGATACGATGTAAAATTTTTGCCATTTAAGGTTTCAAAATTATCTACTACTTGACTGTAATATCCTACTTGAACAAGAGCTCCTGCAGTAAGCCCTGAAAATTCTCCTATTACAGCACCACTTGCCGGAGTCTGACCTGCGGTAAATTCTAAACCGCTCATTGAACCGATATCACCGACAATTTTCCATTTTATGTCCGATGGGTCAAGTAAAGCCTTAAAACCTTCTGCATCAATTACAGATACCCGAAATGTGGTTTTTGCACCTGGATTTACCTGAACCTTTGAAGGCTCTATAGCAAGCGTTACACCGTCTTTTAAAACCCTTATATCAGAAGACGCCTGAATATCGCCAAAGCTTGCGGTTACTTTTCCTGTTCCACTTTTTTCTGCGACAAATACATTACCTTCAAAGTGGCCGATATCATTTGACACACTCCATACTACTTTACTTGAATCAAAATCTACCAGATTGTAGTTTTTATCATATGCTTGAGCTTGAAATGTCATATGCCCGCTTTTTGCAATGTTAAAAGATGAAGATGCAATGTTAAGCCCATAAATTTGACCTACAGGTTCTCTTGCAAAAATAGCCACGGCATTTGTGATAAGTCTTTGAACGCCTTCAGACACACTGTTTAGCACCTGCGTTTGAGTTTGGCAAAAAGGCCTTGCCACCATAGTTGATGATCCGCCGCCATCAAGGTTTAATGCGTTGTAGGCTCCAAGATTGAGCATAAGTTGCGCTAATTCCTGCTGAGTCATTCCTCGGCTTTGTGCCTGACGACCATCTACTACAACCATTATCATTGTCTTTTTATCTGCAGTAAAACCTATTGCCGTTCGAGGATGGGTTCCTGCTATATTATGGGCAAAAGTCTGCGGGATAGCGCCATTGTCTACTAAAACAGCTCCCCCGCCCAAAGCCATTTTTAAATTTGAAATATCCGGCGCAATCGAAAGCTCGAGTTCTACCGGGTCGCCTATTTGGAAATGACCCTTCATAAAAGCTGCACCCTCGCCCCATGCCATAAGCACAAGCCCGTCTTTTGGAATTTCAGCGGTTTGACCTTCCGAGATATTTATGATTGTATTGTCTTTCACTGTTAAAAAAGTTAAATTAGGGGCGCCGTTTCCCGGTTTAGGCGTTGATTGTCCAAACTCGGGAGTGTATACAAAAATGTGATTGTAGCTATCTCGTATTTTGTTCACGCCATCCACAAAGTAGTAGCTACGATCAGGTGCTATAAGCTTACCGGAAAAAGTCATCGTTAGTATCTGGGGAATTTTGTCATAAGTCATGGCAATTGATGACATTCCCTGCAAATTTAACGGTGTGGAAATTAATTTTCCGTTACTGATTTGAGGCCCTATAGGTGCGGAAGGTGTGGCCATAATGAAAAAGTCTCCGTTGATTCCGGCTATGGCGCCGTTATCCTGTACCATCTTATTTAGTGGCGCTCGCTGCGAAAGGCCGTTACTTCCTATGATTGTGTCGATATCAACATTATCAGATGTAAGATCTGCTCTTAAAATATGAATTTTTTGCCAGCCCTGTGAAGTAAAAATAGTCTGCTCTTCATAAGTTACGCCTCCTGTTACCGGGAAGCCTTGACTTTCCTGATATAAAAGGATCTCCTGGCCGAATGCCGGCGTTAAAAAAGATGTAAAAATGAGGATAGCAACAAGTAGTGGAATAAGATGATCTTTCCAATGATTTTTAAACTTATGTAACATTTCTTTCCCTCCGTGTGTATTTGTTAAAAATAGATTGCATAAAAAGCGCTAAACTATCCCTCCTTGTTTCTGATCCCCCGTAATTGCAGATAATCTTCTACAAGTTTTTTCTGCAATTATATACATTATATATCAGACGTGCAAAAATGAGAAATGTTCCATCTACTGCAAAACTCTGGTAATCTCAATTTGACTATTGTATAATAGTGTAAATTCTATTTTTTGTAGAATAAAATACTTAAGTAAAAGCTATCAAAAACGATAATTAAAAACCCGGAGGCGTATAAATATGATTGGGAAATTTAAAGATTTTGCTCCCAAAATAAGCAAAACTTGTTTTATTGCTCCCAGCGCTGATGTAATAGGCGATGTTTCTATCGGAGAAAAGTCCAGCGTTTGGCATGGGGCAGTCCTAAGAGGCGATGTGAACAAAATCGAAATAGGATCCTTTACTAATATACAGGACAGATGCATAGTTCATGTAGCCGAAAAATACCCAACGATAATAGGAAATAACGTTACAATAGGACATGGCGCAATCGTCCATGGATGCACTATAAAAGATGGCGCATTTATAGGCATGGGCGCTATTGTTCTTGATGGAGCCGTTATAGGAGAAGGGGCACTAATCGGTGCGGGAGCTTTAGTGACCGAAGGAAAAGAAATACCTGCTAATTCTTTAGCTATGGGAGTGCCCGCAAAAGTAGTGCGGCACTTGACTGAAGATTATACCAAAATGATCGAAGACCGGGCGGTAGAATATGCTGAACTTGCCCAAGAATATATGAAATAAAATTCTAATATCTATAAATCTGTTAATGTGCCTAAAGCTTATGCATTGCAAGGATTCCACAGGATAAGATGTGTTGACCTCATACGGTAGGATAAATATAATCGAAATATAGTAAGTCCGTCTCATGAAGACAAACATTAGTAAATGCTTTTATATAAAAAACGAATTTAAAAATAATTTTTATCCGGGAGGTCAATTGTTATGAAAAAATATTCTGTGGGTGTTGTAGGCGCCATGGGAGCTGTTGGCACAGAGATGTTGAAAACCTTGGAGCAGAGAGATTTTCCCATCGAAAAAATTAAACCCCTTGATATTGAGGAAAACCGCGGCAAAAAAGTTACCTATAAAGGCGAAGAGGTAGAAGTTGAAGTAGCTGAAAAAGGGGCATTTAAGGATTTGGATATAGCTCTTTTTTCTGCAGGAGAAGGGGCAAGCCAAAATCTTGCTCCTGTAGCGGTTTCTGAAGGCTGTATAGTTATAGACAACAGCAATGCCTTTAGAATGGATCCTAAAGTTCCCCTTGTAATTCCGGAAGTCAATCCCGAAGATGTTACTTGGCATAACGGGATTATTGCCAATCCTAATTGCTCAACTATTCAGATGCTTGTTGCCTTAAAGCCAATTCATGACAAGTATACAATAAAAAGAATCGTGGTTTCGACTTATCAGGCCGTATCAGGCAGCGGATTGCCAGGGATAATGGAACTGGAAGAGCAAGTTAAAGCATACTTAGAACATAAAGAAATAAAGCCAAAGGTTTACCCTCATCAAATAGCTTTTAACGCCCTTCCTCATATTGATACTTTTTTAGACAATGCTTATACTAAAGAAGAAATGAAAATGGTAAATGAAACACACAAAATGTTTCACAACAACGATATTAAAATAAGCCCGACGGCGGTTAGAGTTCCGGTGATACGCTGCCATTCGGAATCTATAAATGTGGAAACACAAAAGCCTATTGATGCAGAAGATGTAAGAGAACTTTTAAATCATGCACCCGGTGTTAAGGTATTAGACGACATTTCCTCTAATACCTACCCTTTAGCTGCGGAACTTGCAGGCACGGATGAAGTTTATGTCGGCAGGATACGTCAAGATTTTTCCGTAGAAAACGGAATTAACATGTGGGTTGTAGCAGATAATTTAAGAAAAGGAGCGGCGCTAAATGCTGTTCAGATTGCAGAGACTTTAATTAAATATAGCATAATTTAATGTAACAAAGGAGGGCAACTATATGGCCATTATCGTACAAAAATTTGGGGGAACCTCTGTTAAATCCCCTGAAAACCGCAGGGCTGCTTTGGGCCATATCGCTAAAGCAAAAAATATGGGATACGATGTAGTGGTTGTAGTATCCGCAATGGGAAGAATGGGAGATCCTTATGCTACAGATACATTAATAGATCTTTTAAAAACCGAAGCGGGAGGAGAGGTTTCTCCAAAGAAAAAAGATCTTATTATGGCATGCGGCGAAATTATTTCAACTGCGGTTATGGCTTCATATATAGAATCACAAGGCTTTAAAACCGAGGCAATGACGGGATTTCAGGCAGGTATTTTAACGACTGCGGATTTCGGTAATGCCGAGATAATAAAAGTTGATCCAAAGCCAATTAAAGAGAAACTTAGAGAAGGCAATATAGTCGTTGTAGCAGGATTTCAGGGTCAGACAGAAAAAGGAGAAATCACAACTTTAGGCAGGGGCGGAAGTGATACATCTGCAGCGGCATTAGGAGGATATCTCGAGGCAGAACTGGTGGAAATATATACTGATGTGCCCGGAATAGCCGTTACCGATCCGCGAATTGTTCCGGAAGCTCCTTTTATCTCGAAAATATCCTATGATGAAGTTATTGCAATGGCTGATAATGGCGCAAAAGTTATTCATCCCAGGGCTGTAAAAGCTGCAAAAAAATTTAATACTCCCTTAAAAGTCAAATCTACTTTTGAAGAAGACGGCGGCACTATAATCGGACCTGCAGAGAGCGATTTAACTATTTCAGGTATACCCCTTCAAAGAAATCTTGTGGAGGCTAAATTTAGCAGAGCGGATAAATATAATGACAAAGAAACTGAAAAACTACTTAAGCTCAGCTGCGACGGTTCCGTCTATTTAGACAGCACAGGGGCAAGCATAGTATTAATTGACGGTGAACAGGAAAAGTCGGCTAAAATACTTGCAGAAGAGCTTAAGAGCAATGCGGAATTTTATCATGATATAGCTAAAGTTTCTGTTGTTTACAAGTCAACCGTTGATTCAAGAATGTTAAATAAAGAGATTACCGAACTGTTTTTAGAAAATAATATACCTGTTGTTATTCATCAAAGCCTAAATAATTGCAGCAAGTTTATAATAAATGATAAGGATGCAACAAAAGCAGTAGATATTATTTTCCATAGATATTTCTAATAAACCTTTAAAAAACTGCCATTTATCAATGCGATAGTGGCAGTTTTTCTTTGCTATAAATAAAAAGATAATTGCAAAAAAAGGATAATAGGATTTTATGTCGAATATAATATGCTAAATGTTTCTAAAAAGAATACAAATGTATTTATATGGCGGACAAAATAATTAATATGTTTTTAACAGAAAAATTTCATAAAACTATTGATTTTTGCCAATTATTATATTAAGATATTTCCTATATTATCTGATGAGCAGTTACACTCATCAGATAATATAAAGTAAATATACATTAAAAGCACAAGGAGTGGTAGAAAATGAAGAAAAAGTACAATGTGGCCATAGTCGGAGCTACTGGAGCAGTAGGACAAACCATGCTGCAAATTTTAGAAGAGAGAAACTTTCCTGTAAACAACATTCTTCCCTTAGCTTCCTCTAGATCTAATGGAAATGTCATAAAGTTTTGTGGAAAAGAAGTAAAAGTCCAGGAAGCCTCCCCTTCTTCTTTTAGTGGGATTGATATAGCACTTTTTTCTGCCGGAAAAAGTGTAAGCACAGAGCTTGCTCCGGAAGCTGTAAAACACGGAGCTGTTGTAATAGACAACAGCAACGCATTTAGATTAGACAATGAAGTGCCACTTGTAGTTCCGGAAGTCAACCCTGAAGACCTTAGGGGACACAAGGGCATAATTGCAAATCCGAACTGTTCTACAATCCAAATGGTTGTTGTTTTAAAACCAATTCATGATGTGGCAAAGGTTAAAAGAGTTGTTGTTTCAACATATCAAGCCGTATCAGGTACAGGGCTTGAGGCAATAGAAGAATTAAAAACCCAATCAAAAGCTATTTTAGAAGGAGAAAAAGCTATTAAAAATGAAGTGTATCCTTATCAGATAGCATTTAACACATTGCCTCATATTGATGTTTTTGATGATACAGGCTACAGCCTTGAAGAGTGGAAAATGGTGCATGAAACCAGAAAGATTCTAGATGATACTATCGCGGTGACTGCTACCACTGTAAGGGTGCCGGTAATGAATTGCCATTCGGAGGCAGTTAATGTAGAAACATATGAAAAAATTTCTGTGGAAAAGGTCAGAGAAATACTTGCGAAAGCACCTGGTGTAAAAGTGGAAGATGCGCCAAAAGAACTAAAATACCCCATGCCAATATATGTTTCAGGAAAAGACGATGTATATGTAGGCAGAATTAGAGAAGACTTTAGCATAGATTGCGGTTTAAATCTTTGGATAGTAGGAGACAACCTGCGAAAAGGCGCAGCCTTAAATGCAGTGCAAATTGCTGAAACTATGATAAAAGACAATTTAATATGACAAAGGTTCCCCTAAAAAGCAAGGTAATAAGTTATATCCTTGCTTTTTAATTTTTCCGTAAACTTTTCAATTGGCACGCTTTATGCTATAATAATATCGATTCCGCATATTGGGATAATTTATTAAATGAAATAAAGTATTTTAATTATATTATAAAAAGAGGATTAATAATTACTTTTATAGAATAGATATGTTAGATAGAAAAATATATTCTTGTTTTTAGGTGGGTTTTGCATTATTTTGGGGGTATAAAAATGCAAATGAATTTCGGATTGAAGTTGTCGCAGACTCAAAAACTGGTTATGACGCCTGAACTTAGACAGGCCACAACGATCCTGCAGCTTTCCACACTTGAGCTGGATCAATATATAGAAGATCAGCTCCTGGAAAATCCACTGCTGGATGTTGGGGAAGACGATCCTAAAGTTGACGAAGTCGAAGATAAAACTGAAGAGAAAGAAGATAGTAATACTGATGACAGCATTGACTGGGACGAATATTTTCAGGATGAGGCCAACAGCACTCCTATAAGAGTTCAGCGCGAGCAAAAAGAAGAAGGGGTAGGGTATGAAAATTTTGTATCCTCTACGCCAACTCTACAAGACCACCTTATGATGCAGCTTCATGTTTCTTCTGTATCTAAAACTATCCTCAAGATCGGTGAATTCCTAATAGGCAACATAGATAAAAACGGCTATCTTTCAATAACAACAAAAGAAGTTGCAAAGATTTTGAAAGTAGATGAAGATGAGGTAGAAGAAGCCCTGAAAATCATCCAAACTTTTGATCCTGCCGGAGTTGGTGCACGAAATCTAACAGAATGTCTACTTATTCAGATTGATCAAAGAGGTATCGATGCACCGAAAATAAAAGAGTTGGTAATAAATCATCTTACAGACCTTGCTGAAGCTCGTTTTTCAAAAATTGCAGAGTCCCTTAACATTAGTGTAAGCGAGGTCCAAGACTTAAAAGATATATTAGTTACCTTAGATCCGAAACCCGGAAGAAATTTTGCATCACTTAACGATGTGTGCTATATAGTCCCTGATGCTGTTGTTGAAAAAATTGGAGATGAGTATCTTGTAATAATGAATGATACAATTTCACCCAGACTTTCGATAAATTCTTATTATCGCTCCCTTTTAAGCTCTGAAGACAAAGAATCAAATATTTCAAAGTTTTTGTCAAGCCGACTGGATTCGGCAATGTGGCTTATAAAAAGCATTGAACAAAGACGTGTGACGCTTCATAAAGTTATACAATCTATCGTAGAAGTTCAGAAAGATTTTTTAGAAAATGGACTTATATATCTTAAACCTCTTACAATGAAGGAAATAGCCGATAAAGTGGGAGTTCATGAATCTACAGTCTCAAGGGCAATTAGCGGAAAATATGTCCAGACTCCCAGGGGAGTATTTGAACTAAAGTTTTTCTTTCAAAGCGGCCTTGATAATGAAAACGGTACTTCTACTTCATCTGAGAGCATAAAAAAGATGATTCAAGAAATAATCGATACTGAAGATCCTTACAACCCCTTGAGCGACCAAAAAATTGCTGATATACTAAAAGACAAAGGCATTTCAATATCCCGCAGAACAGTTTCCAAATACAGGGAAGAAGCCGGTATTCTCTCGTCGGCAAAAAGAAAAAGATATTAAATTAAATTTTTATTCATAGCAGGATTTTAAGGGTTTTTGTTGAATAAGATTACAGAGTTGATTATATATGTTTATAGGCTGTTTTTGTTTACAACAAAAACCTTTTTTTGGACTTTTCGGGACGATAAATATATATAAGGGACATAAAATGACCCTTATATTACTTTAAAATATAAATATAAATTACAAGGAGGAGTTTTTAATGTCAATAAAAGTAGGTATAAATGGATTTGGCCGTATAGGCAGAAATGCTTTAAAAGCTGCAATTGCGAAACACCCTGAAATCGATGTGGTGGCAATCAACGATCTTTATGACACAAAGACATTGGCACATCTTTTAAAATACGATTCAGTATTTGGTCCTTTTAACGGCACTGTTGAAGCCAAGGAATCCTCAATAGTTGTAAATGGAAAAGAAATCAAAGTTTTTGCAGAAAAAGACTTAAGAAACATACCCTGGGGAGAAGTTGGCGCAGACATAGTAATAGAGTCTACCGGCCTTTTCACATCAAAGGATAAGGCGATAGGCCATATTGAATCAGGCAAGGCAAAGAAGGTTATTATAAGTGCTCCTGCAAAAGATGAAGACATCACAATAGTTTTGGGAGTAAATGAAGAAAAATACAATCCAAAGGAACATCATGTAATCTCAAATGCTTCGTGCACAACTAACTGTCTTGCACCGGTTGCAAAAGTCTTATTAGATAACTTTGGTATTGAAAAAGGTCTTATGAATACAGTCCACTCTTATACCAACGATCAGAGAATCCTTGATCTTCCACACAAAGACCTTCGTAGAGCAAGAGCTGCTGCTTTAAATATAATACCTACAACAACAGGTGCCGCTAAAGCAGTTGCTTTGGTAATTCCTGAGCTAAAAGGAAAACTTAACGGCTTTGCTCTTAGAGTGCCTACACCTACAGTATCCATTGTAGACCTTACCTGTCAGCTTTCCAAGAGCGCTACTGCAGAACAAATAAATGAAGCACTAAAAAATGCAGCAGAAGGCAGGATGAAGGGAATTCTCGGATATACAGAAGAGCCTGTGGTGTCGATGGACTTTAAGGGATGCGACCTTTCATCGATTGTTGATGGTCTATCTACAATGGTAATCGAAGACGATTTGGTAAAAGTTGTTGCATGGTATGACAACGAATGGGGCTATTCAAACAGAGTTATGGATCTTGCTGCATATATAGCAAGCAAAGGATTTTAAGTTATAAAAAGGTGGTGGCTGGAAATTCTTGCTTTCTTTAAAGAGGGATTTTCAGCCATTTGCTTGTATATTATTTAAGGAGAACATTAAATGGAAGAATTGGTGAAACTACTTCAGCAAGTAGCTCCTGAAATATCGCTTGCCATTGAAAATCGTTACACTATACTGCGCAATATATATTTTAACCAGCCCATAGGTCGAAGAGCACTCTCATTAATTCTTTCATTATCTGAAAGGCAGCTCAGAACAGAGGTAAAACGCCTGGAGACGCAAGGGCTAATAAAGGTTAGTCCTAAAGGAATGGAACTTACACCGGCCGGCGAAAACATCATCTTTAAATTGGAGCATTTTATATATCATTTAAGAGGTCTAAATCCCATAGCCCAGCGAATAAAAGAGCAATTTAACTGCAGCTATGTTTCCATAGTTCCGGGAGACTCAGATGAAGATGAAACAGTAAAAATGCAGCTTGGCAAAGAAGCAGCCTGCTATTTAAAAAAGGTTATAAATAGCGGCGATGTTATTGCAGTAACAGGTGGTACTACTATGGCACAGATACCCCCTGCAATGGAAGAAGTGCCGGGCGTAGAAAATATTACTGTGGTTCCCGGAAGGGGCGGCCTTGGAGAGAAAGTAGAAATTGAGTCAAATACCATAGCGGCAGAGCTTGCAAAAAAGCTTAAAGCTCAATACAAGCTGCTCTACGTTCCTGATAATCTGAGTCCTGAAACTATGGAATCTGTAATAAATGAGCCCGGCATACGAGAAATATTAAAAATCGTGCGCAGCGCCGATATACTTTTACATGGCATTGGCGGCGCAGAAGAAATAGGACGCAGACGAGGTCTTTCGGAAGATGAAATAAAAAAAATAAAAGAAAAAGGTGCAGTAGCTGAAGCCTTTGGTTTTTATTTTAATAAAAACGGACAAGTTGTCCATATGACCAGCAGTGTAGGCCTTACAATAGGAGACTTAAAAAACATTCGTATTGTAATCGCAATAGCAGGAGGAAAAAATAAGGCTCCGGCAATTCAAGCGTTTTTAAAATACCATAGCCCTACTGTTTTAATTACGGATGAAGGAGCAGCAAGAAAATTATTAGAGCTTGAAGGAGGTAAAGAAGATGAATAAAAAGACAATAGAAGATTTTGATGTTGAAAATAAAAGGGTGCTCGTTAGAGTCGACTTTAACGTACCCCTTGATGATGCAGGAAATATAACTGACGATACCCGTATAAGAGCTGCGATTCCCACGATAAATTATCTTATCGACAAGGGTGCAAAGGTTATTCTAATGTCCCACCTTGGCAGGCCGAAGGGTAAGCCGAACCCAAAATACAGTCTGGCACCTGTTGCAAAAAGACTTTCAGAGCTACTTAATAAAGAGGTTATTTTGGCGCCGGATTGCGTAGGCGAAGAAGTAGAAAAAATCGTATCCCAAATGAAATCAAAAGATGTATTACTCTTAGAAAATGTCAGATTTCATGAAGAAGAAGAAAAAAATGATATTGAATTTGCTAAAAAGCTTGCGAAACTAGGCGACATATTCATAAATGATGCTTTTGGCACAGCCCACAGAGCCCATGCTTCCACGGCAGGCATTGCAAAATTTCTACCCGCAGGCGCAGGATACTTAATGCAAAAAGAAATTGAAATAATGGGCAGCGCCCTTGAAAATCCCCAAAGACCCTTTGTAGCAATTTTAGGCGGCGCAAAAGTGGGAGACAAAATTGGTGTAATAAAAAATCTTTTAAATAAAGTTGATGCACTTTTAATCGGCGGTGGAATGGCATTTACATTTCTTAAAAGTCAAGGATATGAGATTGGAAAATCACTTTTAGAGGAAGATAAGATAGAGCTGGCGGCCTCACTTCTAAAAGAAGCCCAAGAGAAAAACGTAAAATTGCTGCTTCCGGAAGATGTGGTAGTAACTTCCGAGATAAAAGAAGGCTTGCCTTATGAAACAGTTTCAGTAAAGAATATACCGTCGGATAAAATCGGTGTTGATATAGGAGAAAAGACAAGAGAGAAATTTACTGAAATTATCAAAGGAGCAAAAACGGTAGTTTGGAACGGTCCCATGGGTGTATTTGAAATAAAACCATATGATGCCGGAACCTTAGCTATTGCAAAAGCCATGGCTGAATCGGAAGCCATAACTATAGTAGGAGGCGGAGATTCAGTGGCGGCAGTAGAACAACTGGGTCTTGCAAACTCTATGACCCATGTTTCCACAGGCGGAGGCGCATCTTTGGAATTTCTTGAGGGTAAAGAACTGCCGGGAGTAGCCGCACTTAACGATAAATAAATCGGAGGTATTGATTATGTCAAGAAAACCGTTAATCGCTGGAAATTGGAAGATGAATAATACAAGAAAAGATACTATTGACTTCCTTGACAATTTTCTGCCGAAGGTGAGAAACATTACATCAGATATAGTTATCTGCCCACCGTTTACAAGCCTTTTTACAGCGGCAGAAAAACTTACAGATACAAATGTAAAGCTTGGGGCGCAAAATATGCATTGGGAAGAAAATGGCGCCTTTACCGGTGAAATTTCGCCATTAATGTTAAAAGAAGTTCCATGTGAGTATGTTATCATAGGCCACTCAGAACGACGCCAGTATTTTGCAGAAACTGATGAAACTGTCAATAAAAAAATAAAGTCAGCTTTAAAGCACGGCCTTTTGCCGATTGTATGCGTGGGAGAAACCCTAAGCCAACGTGAAGAAGGAATTACTATGGCATGGGTGACTTCTCAAGTCGAAAAAGCACTAAAGGATATTCCTTCATCTGAAGTTGGAAAAATAGTGTTTGCTTATGAACCGATATGGGCTATAGGCACCGGCAAGACCGCATCATCAAAAGATGCTGAAGAAGTAATTAAAGCTATAAGGGAAAAAATTGGGGAATTGTATTCTAAAAACGTCGCAGAAAATATCAGAATCCTTTATGGCGGCAGTGTCAAGCCAGATAACATAAAAGAGCTTATGAACGAAGCTGATATTGATGGAGCCCTAGTTGGCGGAGCAAGTCTTGATCCAGAAAGTTTTTATAGAATCTGTGCTTTTAATCTGTAGCAGGAGTTGAATAAAGTGCCAAAAAAACCACTTATGTTGATGATTTTAGATGGCTGGGGACTAAATCCTAAAAAAGAAGGAAACGCAATATTAAACGCTAATACACCTAATTATAATCGATTAATTGCAAACTATCCCAACACTTCACTAGAGGCGTCAGGGCTTGCTGTTGGCTTACCTGAAGGCCAAATGGGAAATTCTGAAGTCGGCCATCTTAATATGGGTGCGGGAAGAGTAGTATATCAAGATTTTACACGGATAAGCCAGGATATTAAAACGGGAGATTTTTTTAAAAATCCGGCACTGACTGCAGCTATGGACAATGCGCTTACTAATGGCAAAAAACTTCATCTTATGGGACTTTTGTCCGATGGCGGAGTTCATAGTCATATAGAACACCTGAAAGCCCTCTTAGAGATGGCAAAACAAAAGGGCCTCTCCCAAGTCTATATTCATGCCTTTTTAGATGGTAGAGATGTGCCGCCTGCCAATGCCCTAAAATACATTAACGAAATCGAAGATTATATGAAAAGAATCGGCATAGGGAAAATTGCCACCATATCAGGTCGCTATTATGCAATGGACAGAGACAAAAGATGGGATAGAACTCAAAAAGCCTATGAAGCTATGGTTTTAGGCGAAGGAATAAAGGCACATAGTGCGACTGAAGCCGTTGAAAAAAGCTATGAACGTAATGAAACAGATGAATTCGTAAAGCCTACGGTTATAGTAAATGAAACCGATAAACCGATTGCAACTGTCGAGCCTGGAGATTCAATTATTTTCTTTAATTTTAGACCTGATAGAGCACGACAAATAACTTATGCATTCTGCAGCGAGGAATTTCAAGGATTTGAGCGAAAAAAAGGGTATTTTCCAGTTTTCTTTGTTTGCATGACGGAATATGATGCAACAATAAAAAATGTTATGATTGCATACGGCCCTGAGTCAATGGACAACATCTTGGCTGAAGTTTTAGAACGAGCCGGTATCAGACAGCTTAGAATTGCCGAAACAGAAAAATATGCCCATGTTACATTTTTCTTCAACGGCGGAAGGGAAAAGGCTTATCAAGGAGAAGATAGAATTCTTATCCCATCGCCTAAGGTGGCTACATATGATCTAAAGCCGGAAATGAGTGCCTATGAAGTAGCTGATACTGTTATAAAAAAGATTTTGGAAGATATTTACGACGTTATAGTTTTAAACTTCGCAAATCCAGATATGGTAGGTCATACAGGCATTCTTGAAGCTGCTGTGAAAGCGGTGGAAACAGTGGACAAATGCGTTGGCATGGTAGCTGATGTGATAGCCGAAAAAGAAGGAACACTTATAGTTACAGCAGACCATGGTAATGCTGAGCAAATGCTAAATTACGAAACAGGAGAACCATATACTGCACATACATGCAATCCAGTTCCATTTATTCTTGTATCTCCTGATAAAGACAAGTACAAGCTTACCAATGGAAAACTAGCTGATATAGCACCCACTATGTTAGAGCTTTTAGGTATTGCCCAGCCCAAAGAAATGACTGGAAAATCTTTAATATTACATTAAACTAAGGAAGGTGAATTTTATTATGTCAACAATATTAGACGTATTTGCAAGAGAAATTTTAGATTCAAGAGGCAATCCAACTGTAGAAGTCGAAGTGGTATTGGAAGATGGGACAATTGGAAGAGCCGCAGTACCTTCAGGAGCTTCCACCGGCCAGTTTGAAGCAGTGGAGCTTAGAGATAATGACAAAAATCGCTTTGGTGGAAAAGGCGTCTTGAAGGCGGTCCAAAACGTGAATGAAATAATCGCCCCTGAACTTTGCGGCATGGACGCCCTGGATCAGGTAGCGATTGATAAACTTCTGATTGAACTTGACGGAACCCCAAACAAGGAGCATCTTGGCGCTAATGCAATCTTAGGCGTTTCACTTGCAGTAGCTCACGCTGCAGCCGAATTTTTACAAGTCGGTTTATATAAATACATCGGCGGTGCAAATCCCAAAGTTTTGCCGGTACCAATGATGAATATATTAAACGGTGGGAAACATGCAGACAATAATGTGGATTTACAAGAATTTATGATTATGCCGGTAGGGGCTAAAAGTTTTGCTCAGGCTCTTCAGATGGGAGCAGAAACTTTCCATGCACTAAAAAAGGTATTAGGAGAAAGAGGACTTTCAACTGCTGTTGGTGATGAAGGTGGTTTTGCCCCGAACCTTGCATCAAATGAAGAAGCTATAAAATTTATAGTTGAGGCTATTGAAAAAGCCGGTTATACCCCTGGGAAAGATATCTATATAGCCCTTGACGCAGCATCTTCTGAGTTCTATAATGATGGCAAATATGAGCTTAAAGGCGAAAATCTTGAATACGATGCAGCAAATCTTGTAAATTACTACTCGCGTTTAGTTGAAAAATATCCTATAATATCTATTGAGGATGGTATGGCAGAAGAAGACTGGGAAGGCTGGAAATTGCTGACAGATGCTCTTGGCAATAAAGTTCAGCTTGTAGGCGATGATCTTTTTGTGACCAATACAAATCGACTAAAACGCGGAATTGAACAAGGCGTGGCAAATTCAATCTTAATAAAACTGAATCAGATAGGCACACTTACCGAAACACTAGATGCTATTTCAATGGCCGAGAGAGCAAAATATACAGCTATAGTATCTCATCGCTCCGGCGAAACTGAAGATACCACAATAGCGGACCTGGTAGTTGCAACAAATGCCGGTCAGATTAAAACAGGCGCTCCCTCAAGAACTGATAGAGTAGCTAAGTACAACCAGCTTTTAAGAATTGAAGAAGAGCTCGGCGATACAGCGGTGTATCTCGGAATTGACGCATTTTACAATATCAAGCGATAAATATTATTTCATATAAAGCAAACAGCAAAGATAAGAGCAGCATATATAAGATTAAATTAGCCGGAGCTTTCCGGCTAATTTAATAATAATTGGACCATATTACCAGATTTACATTTTACTAAATGAATAGTAAAGCATAATCTGTAAAAATGATAATAATAGTATATCACATTTATATGTAAAAGAGTTGTCTTTTAAAAAACCGTGTGTTATAATCATTAATATTGATTTGGGAGGGGGTAATGATATGGAGCTTTTTCTTACGATCATTTATTTAGCCATATGCGTTGGCCTAATTGCTTTAGTTTTACTCCAATCCGGAAAGTCTGCAGGCTTGGCTGGGAGTATTGCTGGAGGAGCCGAAAAATTGTTTGGCAAGAAAAAAGGAATTGATGATAAGCTAGCTAGATATACGGAGATTTTTGCTTTTGTGTTTTTAGCCATGTCGGTTATAATGATTGTATTTTTGAGGTAGTGCCTGTTTTACAATCTTTAACAACATTGGAGGTAGTTGCACGATGGAAAATCTGGTGATATGGGCTATAATAATGGGAATTGTTGCTTTGATTTTTGTTCTAGTTCTTGCTCTTAGAATAGTTAAGAACCCTGCAGGTAACGAGAAAATGCAGGAAATCTCAAAAGCAATTCAAGAAGGCGCAATGGCTTTTCTTTTGAGGGAGTATAGGGTTTTGATAGTTTTTGTTGCAGCTATGTTCTGCATAATAGGCTTTTTAATCGGTTGGCAGACAGCCATATGTTATGTTTGCGGCAGCATCGCGTCGGTTTTAGCCGGTTTTATAGGTATGAATGTTGCTACTAAGGCAAATGTCAGAACAGCCCATGCTGCCCAGGAAAGCCAAAACAAGGCCTTGGGGATAGCATTTTCAGGCGGGGCGGTTATGGGTATGTCAGTTGTAGGATTGGGTCTTTTGGGATTAGGCATAATGTACTGCCTTTTTGGAAATCCTGCGGATGTTAAAAGTTTCGACGTAATTAACGGTTTTGCCTTGGGCGCAAGCTCGATTGCATTGTTTGCAAGGGTTGGCGGAGGAATATATACTAAAGCTGCCGACGTGGGAGCTGACTTAGTAGGAAAGGTTGAAGCAGGCATTCCTGAAGATGATCCTAGAAATCCAGCTGTTATAGCAGATAATGTGGGCGATAATGTAGGCGATGTAGCAGGAATGGGAGCTGATCTTTTTGAATCTTATGTAGGCTCAATTGTTTCAGGAATGGCTATAGGAGCTGTGGCAGTATCCAATGTAACAGGTCAGGCTTTTGGCATAAAGGGAATTGTTTTTCCCCTTGTGCTTGCTGCGGCGGGAATTTTAAGTGCAATTATAGGGGTATTTTTTGTAAATTTAGCAAGCGGCGCCAATCCTCAAAAAGCTCTTACAAATGGGACTTTTATAAGCGCAATCGCATCAATGATTTTCACCTATTTTTTAAGCAAGATGATTTTAGGAGAACTGAATGCATTTTTTGCAGCAGCGTCAGGTATAGTTGTCGGCAGTGTTATTGGTATCGTTACCGAATATTATACTTCATCTGACTACCCTCCTGTGAAAGAAATTGCAAAATCTTCGCAGACTGGTGCTGCAACAAATATCATATCAGGTCTTGCAGTGGGAATGAAATCAACAGCACTCCCGGTACTGTTCATCGTGGCTTCTATTCTTATTTCATACAAATTTTCAGGACTCTATGGTATAGCATTGGCAGCTATAGGGATGCTATCGACCACAGGAATGACTGTGGCAGTTGATGCATATGGTCCTATTGCAGACAATGCCGGTGGAATAGCTGAAATGGCGGAACTTCCGGAAGATGTTCGCAAAATCACCGATAAACTTGACTCTGTAGGCAATACTACAGCTGCGATAGGAAAGGGATTTGCGATAGGGTCCGCTGCGCTTACCGCTCTTGCTTTGTTTTCGGCTTATACTACCGCAGTTGGATTGGATAATGGAATAAACTTATTAGACGCAAGCGTTATTGCAGGTCTTTTAATCGGAGCAATGCTTCCATTCTTATTCGCGTCCATGGCAATGGAAGCTGTAGGCAAAGCGGCGTTTCAGATGATAGAGGAAGTTAGACGGCAATTTAGAGAAATTCCGGGCATTATGGAAGAAAAAGCAAAACCGGATTATGCAAGGTGCGTGGATATAAGTACGGCAGCTGCCATAAGAGAGATGGTTTTACCTGGCCTTATGGCGGTAATAGCGCCACTGCTTGTAGGGTATGTGCTTGGAGCCGAGGCACTTGGAGGCCTTGTGGCAGGCGCACTGCTGACAGGTGTTATGCTTGCTATTCAGATGTCTAACTCTGGTGGCGCATGGGATAATGCCAAGAAATTTATTGAGGCAGGAAATTTTGGCGGAAAAGGCACGCCTACGCATGCCGCCGCAGTTGTTGGTGATACAGTAGGCGATCCGTTTAAAGATACAGCAGGTCCTTCTATGAATATTTTAATAAAACTAATGACGATTGTAGCTCTCGTATTTGCGCCATTATTTATTTAAACTACTTATTTTAAAACCATCCACTTCACCTGTGGATGGTTTTAAAATTATACAAAATTTAATCCTATACTTATGAGAAAAAAAGGTATAAAATAAATTAGAAATTTTAAAGTCAAGCGGTCTACACGAGGTGACATACTACGAACTTGATAACAAGACTTAAGTTATCATTTCCGGCGCTTACCCACCGGAACTTTCGACTTTTTTGGCTCGGCCAGTGCATATCATTGATAGGCACATGGATGCAAAATATTGGGCAGGCATGGCTTATCCTCAAGCTTACAAACTCTCCCTTCCTTTTAGGTTTTATAACAACATTACAAACCTTACCTGTGTTATTCCTGGCGCTTTTTGCAGGTGTATACGTTGATAGATTCCCTAAAAGAAAACTAGTTATATTTACTCAAATAGGACTAATGATTGTTGCATTTACTCTTTCGATTCTTACATTTTCCGGCAAAGCGCAGTATTGGCACATAGCCATCACGGCTTTAATTCTAGGAGCACTAAACAGCATAGACAATCCCGCAAGGCAGGCTCTAATGATAGAGCTTGTAGGCAAGGATGATTTATTAAATGCGATAGCTCTAAATTCATCTGTATTCAACCTGGCTCGTATAATTGGTCCTGCAGTCGCTGGCATACTTATAGGGTATTTAGGCATAGGATTATGCTTTTTGTTAAACGGAATATCATATATCGCTGTTATAACAGGTTTACTGTTAATGGATGTAAAAGAAAAAAGGCAAGACAGCAGAACTAATGCAACTGTTATTCACGATATGACAGAAGGAGTCAAATATGTATTTAAGACACCAAATATCTATGTTCCAATGCTCCTTATGCTCCTTATAAACGTATTTACGATGAATTTTAATGTGCTTGTTCCTGTCTTTACCAAGATAGACTTGGGAATGGAAGCATCTCAGTATGGAACCCTTATGGCAGCTATGGGAATTGGCGCTCTGACAGGTGCTTTGACACTTGCTGCAACAGCAGGCTCAGAACCTAAAATGGGAATCCTATTCCTTGGAGCAGCCGGCCTTTCACTATTTCAAGGAATTCTAGGCATGATGCATAATTATTATCTTTCAATGGTTTTTCTGGCACTTACAGGATTTTTCATGATAACATTTACTGCATCTTGCAACTCAATTATTCAAATAAATTCAGAGGATTATATAAGAGGACGTGTTATGAGCTTTTACACATTAGTGTTTTCGGGTATGACAACCGTCGGTTCTATGTATGCAGGCACATTATCCGAACACTATGGTGCCGGTATGACATTTTTGATATCAGGGATAATCGGGCTTGCTTCAGCTATAATCATATATTTTTGGAGCAAAAAGAAAAATATAAAGGTCGAAGAACTATAGCAAACTTCTCTTTAAGAATTTGTCAAGACCCTTACAAAAACCGTATTTAAGATAAAAAGTCGTTTTCAGCTCCGAGTAGCAGTCAGCATTTGCTGGCAATTTGCCACAATAAGGATATTTTAAAAAGGGCTTGAACCCTAACTTTTACACCAAATCCCTTAAAAAACCAGCCTGAACCTCATACATATCAAAGGTTTCAGGTTTTTTGTTTTAATCCTAAAGTTGTTGTGCAATAACCTATCTTTTAGTGTAAGATATAATCTTCTTTATATGTCCTCGGGTAAATTCTTTATTATCCAATTTTTTAAAGCCTCCCTAACTGGAATAAAACTTGCATTTACGATAGAATGTATATAGCGACATATTATGTTAATTGGTGGTGGATACGGTGGGGGCTTTCAGGCTGCGGATTGAGTTCGAAGATAGAACCGGCATGGTTTATGATACCAGCAGGATTATAGCAAAGTATAATATTAGTATTTTGGCATTGGAAGTTTTACCAAATCTAATGTACTTTGAGCTGGAATGTGAAAATGAAGAAATAAAAAAGAAGATAATGCTTGATCTTGCGCCAATTCCCAACATAAAAAAGGTTGAAGAAGTAAGATGTACTGTGCCTGATGCGCCAAAAGACGATCCCTTCAGTTCTATTTTAGGAGAAAGCAGCGCGCTAAAGAAAGCGATTTTCAGGGCAAGACTTGCGGCTGAGGGAAGCAGCACTATTTTGATTCTAGGTGAGAGCGGAACAGGTAAGGAACTTTTTGCAAAAGCTATTCATCTTGCAAGTCCGAGGAACAAATTCTCATTTTATCCTGTAAATTGTGCAGCGCTACCTGATACACTATTGGAAAGCGAGCTGTTCGGCTATGAAGAGGGCGCCTTTAGCGGAGCCAAAAAAGGCGGCAAGGCGGGCTTGCTTGAAATAGCAGATAAAGGAACTGTGTTTCTGGATGAAGTAGGCGATCTTTCTTTAAGCACTCAGGCAAAATTGCTCAGAGTCATACAAGAAATGAAAATCAGGAGAATAGGCGGTTATAAAGAAAAGCCAATTAATGTAAGAATAATTGCAGCAACTAATCGAAACTTAGAAAAGATGGTTCAAAAAGGTGAGTTTCGAGAAGATCTTTATTATCGCTTAAATGTTGTTCCCATTACAATACCATCTCTTAGAGAGCGTAGAGCGGATATTCCCCTTCTTGCCGAATATTTTCTTTCAAGATATGTCAATTCTCTCGGGAAACCGCCTAAAACCCTTACAGCAAAAGCAATGGCGTTTCTTGTAAATTATGATTGGCCCGGCAATGTAAGAGAGCTGCAAAACTTGATAGAAAGAGCCGTAAATCTTACGCCTGGAAGAATAATCGACATAGACAACCTCCACTTTGAAGGACATAATGAGCTTGAATTACCGGAAATGGAGGATGTGCCCCTTAAAACAATCGTCGAACAGCTTGAGAGCAAAGTAATAAGTGAAGCCTTATCTAAACATGGCTCTATTAGAAAAGCGTCTAAAGCTTTAGGGATATCACACCCTGCCTTGATTAAAAAGATGAAGAAATATAATATTGAATAATGCTGATTTTGCGACATATGGTAACTTAAGTTACCATATTTTTTTACAAATAACTAAATAACTTCTGAAATTTGGGATTAAATCGTTCCTTTTGAATTAACTTTGCTAATTCCTGTATAATCAGGTAACAAAAACTACCGCCCGAAACTAATATATGGTAACTTAAGTTACCATATATTTTTATATAAACGATTTTAAAAAAACGGTTTTTATAATAAACCTCAGAAAACTGCACTAGAACAGCAATTTAGAGCATCGTCAAGCACATTATAATATTACGGAACTTTTAAAACTTTATGGCATGTTTTTTGCAAGTTAAATATATAAGCAAGGCATTTTAAATATCAATAAGGGGGTCTCATAATGTCTAGCAGTCAATTTAAAGGATTATATTTTGGTATACCGAAAGAAATAATGAATGGAGAAAGGCGAGTAGCTGCCATTCCCGAAACGGTAAAAAAACTAACTGATGGTGGCGCTAAAGTTTTTGTCGAAAAGGGAGCGGGAGTCGGGTCGTATTTTGCTGATGCCGAATATGAGAAAGTTGGAGCAGTTATCATCGAGGATATACAACAATTATATACCGAATCAGATATAATACTAAAAGTTAAAGAGCCATTATTTAACGAAGAGTTGGGTGTGCATGAAGTGGATTTAATGCACGAAGGACAGGTTTTGATAACATTTCTCCATCCGGCAGCTCCTTCCAATCATGAAATGGTAAAAAAACTTATGGAGAAAAGAGTCATTAGTTTAACGCTTGACGGCATTCCCCGAATCTCTAGAGCACAGTCTATGGATGCCCTGACATCGATGAGCACAGTGGCAGGTTATAAAAGTGTTTTGATGGCAGCTGACCGCCTGCCTAAGTTTATTCCTATGATAGGTACGGCTGTTGGCATGATACAACCTTCAACGGTCATGGTAATTGGAACAGGTGTAGCCGGATTGCAGGCGATAGCAACGGCTAAACGGCTTGGAGCAGTAGTCTATGCTGCCGATATCAGACCAGAGGCGGCGGAACATGCAAAAAGCCTAGGTGCAAAAATTGTAGAAACAGGTGTTCCGGCTGACGTTGCTATAGGTGAAGGCGGATATGCTCAGTCCTTGCCAAAGGAATGGATTTTAAAAGAGCAAGAATCTATAAAGGATTATGTCATAAAATCTGATATCTTAATATTAACAGCATTAGTCCCTGGAAGATTAGCTCCGGTCTTAGTTACAGAAGAAATGGTAAAACAGATGAAACCAGGATCTGCTATTGTGGATGTTGCCATTGATCAGGGAGGAAATTGTGAGCTGACTAAAGGGGGAGAACTTATAGTTCAATATAGTGTAAGCATAGATGGAACAAAAAATATCCCGGGAATGGTGCCTATAAGTTCAACATGGATGTTCGCTCATAATATATATAATTTTATTGCATCGTTTGTCAAAGACGGCAAAATAATAATAGATACAGATGATGAAATTATAGCTTCGAGTTTAGTGACTAAGGACGGGAATTTGTATCATGTCGGGGCACGTGAAGTTCTTGCAATATAGAAAGGGTGAGGCAAATTGAAGGAACTATTTCTTATAACTGTCTTTGTGGTTGCCGGCATCCTGGGATATAAAGTTATCAAAGAAGTCCCTTCCCTGCTTCATACTCCCCTGATGTCAGGTACAAATGCAATATCAGGTGTAACGATACTTGGATCGTTGGTTTCGACAGCGTTTGCTGTATCGCTATCGAGTAAATTGCTTGGATTTATTGCCATAGTACTTGCAGCGATCAACCTTATAGGAGGGTTTCTTGTTACCGACAGAATGCTAAAAATGTTTAAAAGTTAAAGAGAGGTGTGCCTATGATAGGAACTTACGAAGTTATTTCTGTTGTTTTATCAGCTCTGGTTCTTCTAGGAATTAAATTGATGAGCTCACCCAAAACTGCAGTTCTAGGCAACAGGATAGGGGCAATAGCTATGTTTGCCGCTATTATAGTTGTGCTTATATATAATGGCATCATAGACATGCCTCTTTTATGGATTGCGATTCTCCTTGGAGGGGTTATTGGCTACGCAATTGCTAAAAGGGTTAAGATGATTGAGATGCCTCAAATGGTAGCCCTTTTAAACGGTCTTGGAGGGGGAGCTTCTGCCCTAGTTGCGCTTGTAGAAATTTATGAAAAGTACCCCTATATGACAACTTTTTCCAGAATCACAAGCCAGTTGGCATTAGCAGTAGGAGCAATAACGTTAAGTGGAAGCCTGGTGGCAGCAGCAAAACTTGCGCGAAAAATATCCCAAAAACCTATAATTCTTAAAAAGCACAATGAAATCTCAAATAGTATCTTATTAGCTGTTGCTGTATTTATAATCCTTGCTTTATTTTCGAATGCAGCAAATTCCGGAACTTTTTCTATTGTTACTGCTTTACTTTCATTAACCTACGGTGTATTCTTTGCTATTAGGGTCGGCGGCGCTGACATGCCGATTACAATATCGCTTTTAAATTCTCTGTCAGGACTTGCAGGAGCTATTTGCGGCTTTACGATAGGGGATCCGCTTTTAGTAGCAGTCGGAGCCATTGTAGGTGCTTCCGGCTTGATACTTACACAGATTATGTGTAGCGCCATGAATAGATCGCTGGTCGATATTTTAAAGGGATCACAATTAAATAACTCAGCACAAGCAAAGAAATTTGAAGGGAAAATAGCAGCTGTAAAAAGAAATGAAGAATCGCCTGAACATAAAAAAACTCCTGCACAACTTTTAAAAGAAGCAAAAAAGGTCATAATTGTTCCGGGCTATGGAATGGCTATAGCGCAAGCACAAAGCTATGTAAAAGAATTATATGACTTATTGGAGTCCCAAGGCAAGGAAGTAAAGTTTGCTATACATCCGGTGGCAGGCCGTATGCCCGGCCATATGAATGTGCTTTTAGCAGAAGTGGATGTGCCTTACGAAAAATTATGCGAGATGGATACTATAAACCCGGAATTTGCCGAAACAGATGTAGTGCTTGTGGTCGGAGCGTGTGATGTAATAAATCCTGCAGCCAACACCGCTGAGGGCACCCCTATATATGGAATGCCGGTGTTAGAAGTAGATAAGGCAAAAAGTGTTATCGTGTGTAATTTAGATACAAAGCCAGGCTATTCAGGAGTTGACAATTCCCTATATGAATTACCTCATGTGCATTTACTGCTTGGCGATGCTTCGGAAACACTTAAAAAACTAATCAAGAGCATAGAGCAAGAAGAAGCTGTATTAAGTTCGAAAAATAATATTTAAGAAATGTCTATAAAAGAGCTGTTGCACTGCAAGGAAAATAATCTTGCAAAGCGACAGCTCTTTTTGTATCTTACTATAGTCATACAGAAAACTAGACAAAGAATCCCTCCAAAAATCTTTTGCTGCGTTCAGGATGACAAATAGCTTACATAATAAAAGGTTGGCAAGTGTTTTCAACCTCTGAATAACAGTGAATGTAGATTGGCAAAATGAAACAAAACTACAAAAAAATTTATAAATCATGAAGGAATAATGCAAAATGTGTCGAATAATATATACGAGAGGTGAAATTATGGCAGGAGAAATAGAAAAGATTAAAGCGATATATAACAATTTAACCCCTTCCGAGAAAAAGATAGCCACATATATTTTAGAACATCCTCTGGAAATTTCGGATTTACCAATAGCAGAGCTTGCAGCTAAATGCAAGACTAGCGAGGCTAGTGTTGTAAGGTTTTGTCGAACATTGGGGTGCAAGGGTTACCAGGATCTGAAAATAAAAGTTTCTGCAGATATAGCGTTTAAAACCAGGAAAATACAGGGTGTGGTTAATATCGACGATGATTTGGACTCTATTATTACCAAGATTTCAAAAAATAACATGCAAGCAATTGAAAGCACAATGGATGTACTCAGTCGAGATGAAGTAAACAAAGCAGTTGAGGCTATCATGAGAGCTGAAAGGCTTGATATTTATGGTATTGGTGCTTCGGCTATAGTAGCTCAAGACGCCTTGCATAAGTTTATGAGGATAAATAAAGCGTGTACTGCTTATCTGGATAACCATATGCAACTTACATCAGCAGCAAATCTTACAAGCGAAGATGTAGCCATAGGAATATCATATTCAGGTCAAACCATTGATACCGTAGAAGCCTTAAGACTTGCAAAAGAAGCGAAAGCCACAACAATTTGTATTACAAAATTCGGAAACTCACCTATCACCGAAGTTTCCGATATAAAGCTATTTGTCGCATCTAGCGAAGCGCTGTTTAGAAGTGGAGCTATGGCATCGCGAATGGCTCAACTTAATGTTATTGATATTATTTTTTCTGCTGTAGCTTGCAAAAAATACGATGATATAAGTAAATACCTGGAAAATACAAGCAAAGCCGTATCTTTTAGAAAATATTAGTTTTTGACTTAAGTTAAACGAAAGGAATGTTAAATAATGAGCGAAGTCAAAAGAGTAGTCAGTATTGGTGCTCATTCATTAGATGCTGAGCTTTTGGGAGGACCGCTGATAATCAAATATGTTAAAAATGGAGCAAAATGCACTCTGCTCCACGTTACCCAGGGGAGATTGGAAGACCCTCAAGCCACAGAAGAAGAAAAACAGGCTTATCTTAAGGACCTTTTGAAGCAAAACCGGAGAGCTGCCGAAAGACTGGGAGCAGATTATCTTTGGTTAGGTTATGTATCCAGTAATATGCCCGGTATTGAAGAATTTGCCAAAAGATTGGAGAAATACTTTGTTGATGAAAAAGTCGACCTAGTTATTACTCATTGGAGAGGTTCAATGCACAGAAGGCATATTGAAACATATGATGCAGCCACATTAGCTGTGAAGAATATGAGGGAAAAAGGAAGTCAGATAAGACTGGTGTACGGAGAAACCTTTGAGGATTTAGTCGGGTTTATTCCTCAGGCATATTTTCAACTGGATGATGATGAGAAAGAACAATGGTTTAGCGCTCTTAATGAATACGATGTATTCAAGGGTAAAGTGAATGACTTTCCTTATATACCTTACTATACCAACAATGGAAGGATACGGCAAATAGAGTCTAACTCTTCAAAATTTACTGTCTGCTATATGTATGCCAGCCTTATTGAGAACAAATTATGGTGATTTAATTGCATAAGTAAAAATTAACATTTATGAATCCGATGATTTCGCAATAGATATGTATTAATAAATATTATGTAGAAAGAAAGGAGACTAAGAGTGGGGAAACTTTATATAAGGGTTGATGATAGACTTATTCACGGACAGACAGTAGTTGCATGGTGCCCAACCTTAGGGATACAGGAAATAATTGCCGTAGATGATGAGAGCGTTAAGAATCCGATGCTTAAATCCATAATGACCATGGGAGTTCCATCAAAATACAAAACTAATATTGTTTCAACTGAAGAGGCTAAAGAACTGTTAAGAAAAGATTCCGATAAAAATAAGTTGCTTATCGTCAAACAGCCTTCAAAGCTGAAAGAATTAGAAGAGAGTGTTTTATGTTGTGAGCAAATTATACTGGGTAATTTGGCAAAACGCGCGGACACAATTTATAAAGTAAGTGGAGCTACCGGGATATTTTACTTAAGCGAAAGTGATGTAGCCTTGCTAGATTCCATTGCGGCAAAGAACATCAAAATTACATTCCAGCAGCTGCCCAGCACTACAGAAACTAGTTGGTCCTCATTTAGGCAATCAATAAAATAAATATATACAAGGAGGAAAACGATGAGTACATTACAAATTATTTTGATTTCCCTTTTCATCTATCTAGGATCTATTGGTTCTATTATAGGCAATACCTTGGGCTGGTATACCCTTGGCAGGCCATTAGTTGCTTCCTTTGTTGTCGGAGTTATATTAGGTGATGTTAATACAGCAATGATAGTTGGCATACCATTGCAGATTATGTATATGGGCAATGTGACACCCGGCGGGGCGGTTGCGTGGGATTTGTCTTACGCAACATATATTGGTACAGCAGCAGCCATTGTTTTTGGAAAAGGAATGGGCGCAACGGAAGTTATTGGGCTAGCTGTTGTCTTTGCCGGAATAGGTGGTCTTGTCGGACAGATTATGTGGAACATCTCATATGCTGCATGCCTTCCGCTTAACAGAATTGCATATAAGTATGCGGAAGCTGGCGAAACAAGAAAAATGTTTATTCCTAATCTTGTGCTGGGACAGCTTATCGGTTTTGCAGTTCGTTTTATTCCTGCTGTATTGCTTTTGACTTCTATGACGGCTGCTTCTGAGCAAGCTGATTTTGTTTCGCTAATTCCAGCTTGGTTAACCACGGGCCTTTCTGTATTTGGAGGAATGATGGCTGCACTTGGAATGGGAATTATTCTATCTTTTTTATTGAAAGAGAAATATCATATTGCTATTTACTTGGCCGGTTTTATTCTTGTAACGTATTTTAACTTAAATACTATGGCTGTAACAGTGGTAGCCTTAATCATAACAATACTTTATTATTATTCATCGTCTAAGAAAGTCGAGGTGGAGTAAGAAATGGAAAAGAAAATCAGTGAGAAAACCTTAAAAAAGTCATTTTTAAACTGGTTCTTTTGGAATGGATGTTCACAACAGGCAGAAAGCATGCTAGGGATGGCTTTTGGCCAATCTATGGCTCCGGTTATTGAGGAATTGTATGATACAAAGGAAGAAAGAAGCGAGGCTCTCAAGAGACACATTACACTCTATAACTCTGAATCCCAGGTTGGTTCGATAGTTAATGGTATAGTATGCGGACTGGAAGAGGCCAATGCCAACAAAGCATGCACACCCGAACTTATTAGCAGTGTGAAAGTAGCTCTTATTGGCCCTACATCAGCCATAGGAGACTCTCTATGGGTTGCTACAATAATACCTATCCTTCTTACAATAGCGCTTTCGATATCTCAGGCATCTTCAAATATTCCTTGGATCGGTTCTCTGCTTTACATGATTGTCTATCCGGTGGGAACGTTTTTTCTCAGCTGGTATTTGTTTAAATTAGGATATAAATCAGGAATTGAAGGTATGCAGACATTTATGGCCGACGGAACTCTTGACAAACTCACCAATGCCATGACCGTTCTTGGATTAATTGTTGTAGGAGCTCTTACGGCTTCTTTTGTAAATATGCCTCTGCCTATTCAAATCGTAAGAGACATCTATGATGCTACAACTAATACCGTGATACCCGATCAGGTTATATTCAATGCAGATAATATAGTAAATAGTATTTTTCCTAAGCTTTTGCCATTATCCCTGACGCTTGTAGTTTATTATCTTTATTCTAAGAAAAAATGGTCTCCGCTTAAACTGATGGGATTGATTCTTGCCTTAGCGGCTGTTCTTACTGCATTAGGCTACTGGACAGGCTTTTATGCATAAGATGCATCAAAAATATTTATTAGCAATGAATGAAGTCGAACCAATCTTTGAAAAATGCAGAAGGAGAAAAAGAAATGATTAACATCATTATTATAGGTCACGGAGGATATGCCGAAGGAATAAAAAAGAACCTTAGTATGCTTTCTGGAGTACCTAATTATATGCACTTTCTTGACCTTGACCCCGAAAGCGATTTAGATACTTTGGAAACCAATCTTGATGAACTTTTGGAAAAGATCGGAGATGAAGAGATACTTTTCTCTTGTGACCTTTTCGGTGCATCTCCCTTTAGAGTGGCAGCCATGAAGTGTATGGCCAATCCCGAAAGATACATGCTGGTAACCGGCATCAATACCATGGCTTATATAGAATTAGCTATGCCTTCGGAACTTGATTTGAAAGAATTGGCAAAAAGAAGTGTAGAGACTACAAAGGATTCTGTGAAAATATTTCCAGAAGGATAAAAGGACTAAAGTTACAACAAGGAGGCTTCAATGAGAATTATTAATTATGAACAAAAATATGAGCAAGATGTTATAACTCTTTGGAACAAAGTATTGAAAGCAGACACCCTGACTGCATTAAAATTCAGAAAGCAGGTAATTTTTGATGATAATTTTGATTCCAACTTGTGTTATGTAGCATTGGAAGATGAACAAGTCATTGGATTTCTGTTGGCAATGAAACGAAAATTCCCATATCTTGAAAGGGGCCTAGAACCCACCAGGGGTTGGGTAAATGTTATTTTTGTTGATGAAAATTATCAAGGGAGAGGTATTGGAGGAAAACTTCTCACAAAAGCAGAGGATGCACTTAAGGAACTAGGCTGCAAGACAATTACTTTAGGCGCATACAGTCCGAGTTATTTCTTTCCGGGTCTAGATGAAGAAAACTATCCATCTTCCATATCCTTTTTTGAAAAACACGACTATAAAAGTGGAGAGATGAATTTCTCTATGAAGAAAGACCTTCATGGTTATACTATCAGTGAAGAGACCATGGGAAAATATAGAGAAGCTCAAAAACAAGGATTTTCCATTATTAATTTTGATTACAGTTATGCACTTGACTTACTTGAATTTACAAAAAAAGAGTTTGGCGGAGGATGGAAAAGGAATGCACTTATAAGCATGCAGAACAACCTTGCAGAAGACTGCATTCTTCTGGTGTTGGATAAAGATAAAAATATTTGCGGTTTCTGTATGAGAATGATTGACGGAAATCCAATGAGATTTGGACCGATTGGAATAAGTGAAAAGGTTAGAAACTATGGTTTAGGAGGAATCCTGTTTGACTTTATGCAGGCGGAGATGACGAAAAGAGGAATTTATCATCTTTATTTTGTCTCCACAGATGTCCCGGGAAGACGATTTTATGAACGGCATGGTGTTCAGGTATTCAGAACATTTATAGATTATGATAAAGCTCTATAAAATAGAAGAAATCTTAAGGCAATGCTCGCATACGCTGACTTGGCGACCATAGACAGTAATCAATAGATATTCTGGTGAACTTCAAATAATATTAAAAGATTTGCCGGCCGATAAAAGAGTCAATGCAGTGGGTAAGATTCCAAAAGATAAGCACATATTAGCTGTCGAAATAGAATCGGGTAAAAAATTTCGATTTAGAAAGGAACTCAAGTAATGAATCTTTCAGAACTTATCACTGAAGAAAGAAATCTTGATACATTAGATATAGATATATTAGATACCAAAACCATGCTGAAAAAAATAAACGATCAGGATAAAACAGTACCTTTTGCAGTAGAAAAAGAAATACCACATATAGCAGAAGCCGTTGAAAGTATAGCACAACGGTTAAAAAAAGGTGGGAGGTTAATTTATATAGGCGCAGGAACGAGTGGAAGACTAGGGATTTTAGACGCTTCTGAATGTCCCCCCACTTACGGGGTGTCTTGCGAGATGGTACAGGGTATAATTGCTGGCGGCGATACAGCTATACGTCGTGCGGCCGAGGGAGCAGAAGATAATTTTGAAGCAGGAGAAACAGATCTAAAGGCAAAGAATCTTACCTCAAAGGATACAGTGGTAGGTTTGGCAGCCAGCGGCAGAACTCCATATGTTTTAGGTGCTTTGAGATTCTCAAACAATAAAGGGGCACTAACTATAGGCGTATGTTGCACTAATAATAGTCCCATGCAGCAATACTCAGATATTATGATAACACCGATTGTAGGACCTGAAGCGATTATGGGTTCTACCCGTATGAAAGCAGGAACAGCCCAGAAACTTGTGCTCAACATGATTTCTACCGGTGTTATGATTAAATTAGGTAAGGTCTATAGCAATCTTATGGTGGATGTCCGGGCAACCAATGAAAAGCTGCTGGAAAGAGCAAAACGAATTGTAAAGATTGCTACAGGTGCTTCGGATATTGAAGTAGAAAGAACTTTAAGTGAAACAGATTATGATGTGAAATTGGCTATTATTATGCTTTTGACCCAAAGCGATAAGGATACAGCCCACAAGCTGCTAAAGGACAATGACGGCCATATAAGGCAGGCGTTGGGAGGGTTAGCTAAGCAAGAGGGCGCTTTGGATTAATTCTTATATCCTTTAACGGCCACCCGGATATTAAAAAAATAGAAATACAGGAGCAAGAATAAAAGTCAGGGACAAACCTTGACTTTATTTTTTTTATAAGTTACTATGTATCTAATGTATTAATACTCATAGTACACTATATACATAATGCCGTTGGAGGTGAAAAATTGATTTATATTGATGTAACCAGCAGCACGCCTATTTATGCGCAAATTGTAAACAATATAAAAGAAGGTATATTGAAGGGCTTATTTGAACCGGGGGAAAAGCTGCCATCTATTAGAGATATGGCTAAAATGATGACTTTAAACCCAAACACTGTTCAAAAGGCATATAAAGAATTAGAGAGAGAAGGGGTAATAGTTACAATTCAAGGGAAAGGGACATTTATCTCAAAAGAATATAAACCAAAAAAAGACAGTAGCAAAATGGAAGAACTAAAAAAAACGTTTAGAAAGGGCATCATTGAAGCCTTGTATATGGGGTTTAGCAAAGAAGAGCTTATGGCTTTCATTCAAGGATTAGCTGAGGAAATGGAGGAGAGAGCATAAAAATGATTGAAGTTAAAAATTTAGATAAATCTTTAGGAGGAACAAAGATCCTAGATGACATAAACCTTAGGATAAAAAGCGGTTCGATATATGGTTTGATAGGACCTAATGGGGCAGGCAAAACAACCTTGATAAAAAACTTAGTAGATATATATAAACCGGAAAAAGGTGAAGTTCTAATCTCGGGCGAGAACATCAAAGATAATACTAATATAAAGTCCAGAATAGGCTATGTATCGGATTATCAGTATTTCTATCCCTCCTTTAAAATCGGTGAGATAGTCGAGTTTTATAAGGATACTTACCCGTTTTGGAATGATAAAAGATATATTCAATTAATGAAACTTTTCAAACTCGACGGCAATAAAAAAATCAAATATTTATCAAAAGGCATGAAAACGCAGCTTGCCATACTTTTGAGCTTATCTATAATGCCCAATATACTTATATTGGACGAACCCACATCGGGCTTAGATCCTGTTGTTAAACAAAAGGTTTTAAACTTAATTGTCGACGAAGTAAGCGCAAATGAAACTACTGTTTTGATTTCAAGCCATAATTTGGGGCAATTGGAGCAAATTTGCGACCATATTGGCATTATCCATGAAGGTAAGATGTTGTTGGAAGATAGTGTTGAAAACCTTAAAAGTAATGTGAGAAAGATTCAAGTTGCGTTTAAAGGTGAGTTTCCGGAAGAGATAAAGAGCAATGAACATATACTAAAAATAGAAACCATCGGCAAAATACATCAAATAGTAGTGAAGGATAATCTTGATGCGGTAATAGATGCGATCAAAAAATGCAATCCTATTTTATTAGAAACGATAGATATGTCTCTTGAAGAGATTTTTATATACAAGATGGGAGTTGAAGGCTATGACTTTACAGACATTGCCCTTTAATAAGGCTTTGCTGAAAAAGGACTGGAAAATGACTAAATGGCTGTGCTTTGCGGTAGCAGGCATATTATTTTTTACAATGACTTTAGGTGTGATAAATACATACAACAATTATCAAAGAACAATTCAAGAAATGGAAAAACACCCGGAATGGTATGCGGGCTTTGATATAGATGGATACAAAGCCGAGTTAAAGAATCTTTTGCAAGATAAATTTAAACAACTATCAGGTATGGAAGCAATGTTAGTAGTTTTTACACCCATGGCAGCTGCGGCGCTTCTATTTGGAGAGGAAAAGCGAAAAAAGACATTCGAAATACTTGCGACTATGCCATTTAGCCGTACAGAAATATTTTTTAATAAAGCCGTAATAGCTTTTGCAAATGTAATTTTGCCGTTTTTAATAAATGCAGCGATAATGGTAGCAGCTCTATGGCTTTCCAAGGGCTTAAGGGATTTTTACTCAGCAGGTATGGTAATGTCCTGGTTTGGAGCAGATGCCTTTAGATTATTTATTGTATTGAGTTTCTCACTGCTTTTTGCAAGTTTGACAGGTACTTCAATATCCCAGTTGGTTTTGACTATTATATTTTTCATATTCCCCATAGGTTTTACAGGATTGCTGTATATGAATATGGCGATGTGGGGATATCGCATAGCTGTAATTGACGAGTTTTTAAATATTTTTGGGTCATATACTATG
>NZ_MPPE01000019.1:0-88872 GCF_001896645.1 Tepidanaerobacter sp. EBM-49 | reverse complement strand
AGAATAAAAAGAGTATCTTAAAATTATTTGCAAATAATTTTAAGATACTCTTTTTATTCTCAGTATTAACCGACAGTATCTTCAGCTGCCCCATTATCTTCAATTGATATAGTGGGAAATAATTCAGTTATAAGAACTCCTGCTATAACAATAGCAAATCCGGCAACGGTCCTTAATGCTAATTTTTCTTCCCAGAATATAATTGAGAATATGCCTGCAAAAATAGACTCAGTGCACATTATTACGGCTGCGTGGGTCGAACTTGTATATTTCTGAGCAATATTTTGCACGATAAAAGCTCCTGCTGTACAAAGTATTGCCCCGAACAAAATCGCTCCCCACCCCTTAGCATCAAAATTCAGTGATGCGGAAGGTTCAAAAAGTATCGAAATAGCCAATGTAGCAAAACCTGTAAGTGCCACCTGTATAATTGCCATGTTTATAGGATTCACGCGTTTCACATAGTGCTCAGTAAAGGTGATCTGCAGTGCAAAGCACACCGCACAAGCAAGCGTTAGGACATCTCCCCAGCCAATTGCAAGGTTTTTGTCAATAGATATAAACCCAAGCCCTGTAAATGTAAGGATTGCCCCAATTATTTGATTCGTCTGGGGAAATTCTTTTGTAATAAGATATGAGATAAATGGAACCATGACTACATTGCTGCCGGTTATAAAACCAGATTTAGAGGGGGTAGTATATAAAAGACCCACTGTTTGGGTTATAAAGCCTAACATTACAAATGTCCCTACAATTAAGCCGGCTTTAATGTCCTCTCGGCTTGCATTCTTAAGCTGCTTATAAAATACCAAAGCCATAAGGACGGCGCCTATACTAAACCTTAAACCAAGGTACATGAAAGGTGTAATTGACGACAAAGCATTTTTTTCAATAACAAAGTTCAAGCCCCAGATAAGAGCTACTAACAGTAGTGCAGAATCTGCTATTAGACTTTTTTTCAATATGTCCACCTCTTTAAGCATTTCACAAAAGCTATTTTTCATCTGTTAAATATTGAAGCATAACACTGCGTGCGATAGGGGCCGCTACAGCTCCTCCTGATCCACCGTTTTCTACTATAACAGCAACGGCAATTTGGGGGTTTTGTGCCGGTGCAAATCCAATAAACCAGGCATGGGCTTTTCCGTGGGGATTTTCGGCACTACCTGTTTTACCGGCAACTTCAATTCCTTTTATCGCTGCAGAAGTTCCTGTACCATTTTTTACAACTTCTACCATTAGTTCTTTAATCTTGTCTGCCGCATCTTCACTAATCACTTGATTTGAGCTAGCCGATGGCTCCCTTGCCTTTACCACACCTAGAGGAGAAACTGTTTCTTTTACAATATAAGGACTTATTTCTCTTCCCCTATTAGCTATAATAGCTGCTACACGTGCCATTTGTAAAGGGGTTGCTAAAATTTTTCCTTGACCGATAAAAGCTTCTGCCATTTCCACATCTTTTTTAACAATTGAAGGTTTTGGAAAGGTGCTTTGGGCTATTGGAATATCGGATTTCTCCTGTCTATTAAATCCAAAGCTTTCAGCCATTGCTATCATTTTTTCTGTTTCTATTTCTTGACCTATCTGGATAAAAACAGTATTGCTAGAATATCGAAAGGCAGATGATAAAGTATAATTTCCCGGTTTTAAGTAATCCGCATCTTTAATAATATTGCCATCTACTTTAATGTATCCGGGGGTATAGAAAGTTTCTGTTTCAACTTTCGGATTATAAGTTAAGGCCGCCGCAAGAGTTACCACCTTAAAAACAGAGCCCGGTGGATAAAGTCCTTGAGTCGCCCTGTTTAATAAAGGTTTGTCCTCATCTTTTGAAACAGCATCCCAGTCCTGCTTTATTGTCGAAGGATCATACCCCGGTGAGCTTACTAAAGCCAGTATTTGCCCTGTTTGAGGATCGAGGGCAACCAATGCCCCCGGACGGCCCTGAAACAGATTATAGGCGGTTTTTTGCAAGTTTAAATCCAATGTAAGTCGAATATCGTTTCCTCTCTCCCCTACCCCAAGTATCTTTTTTCGAAGAAGCGTAACAGGATCTTGTTCAGCTATTCCCAACAATTCACCGTTCAAGATACTTTCGAGGCCCGCTCTTCCTAAAACCTCATCTGAGTATCCTATCAAAGGACCGATAGCTTCTCCTCCTTCATATATTCGTTTTTTTACACCGTTTTCAACTTGCGTATCTGCTAATACTTTGCCGTTTCTGTCGTAGATACTTCCTCGTATCACTTTTGCTTCTTGCTCCCATAGCCTTCGATTATAAGAATTTTGGATGAGTTCTTCTCTTTCAACAGCAGTAAAATATGTTAAGTATAAAATAAGTGAAATAAAAAGTATACTGAATACTAAAAAAATCAACTTTATATTTCTCTCCAGCTTATCCATTGCTTTCACCACTTGATGCTCTGATTTTTATGCCATTTAATATTCCTATGGACACAAAGCTCATCACCATGGAGCTGCCGCCATAGCTCATAAAAGGAAGAGTAACTCCTGTCATTGGTATAAGCTTTATCACGCCGCCTATTATAGTAAAAATCTGTATGCCGAAAAAGGTTGTAATTCCCAACGCAGCAAGACTCAGGAAGCCGTTATTTATTGACAAAGCTATTCTTATTCCCCTGTATATCAATAGCAAATAAACTACGATTAATGCCGAGGCTCCCAAAAAGCCAAACTCCTCGAAGAATGCCGAAAAGATAAAGTCCGTTGTAACAGCAGGGATATAATCCGGGTGTCCAAGGCCTAAACCTGTACCAAAAAAACCTCCCTCAGCTATTGCAAAAAGAGACTGAACAATCTGATACCCTTTGCCCGGCACATCTTCCCATGGGTTTAGCCAAGCTTTTATTCGAACCTTGACATGGTTAAACTGCTTATAACCTACCAATCCTGCAATACACGCCATAAGCATTCCTGCTGCCGCAATATCAAGCCTTGAAGTTGCCGCAAAAATAACCGCAAGTGCTGTAAAATAAAATATCATAGCTCCTCCCAAGTCTCGGGCCGCGGCTAAAAGAAGAAGGATTACCAGGATTTGTCCAAAAAACTGCAGTGGGTTTTTAATTTTTCTATCTTTTAAACTATCTGCTAAAAAAAGGCTGAAGGTAATTTTTGCAAGTTCTGAAGGCTGAAATGAGATTTTTTTATATACTATCCAGCTTTTGGAGCCCCAGCGCTCTACCCCAAAAACTAGCGGAGAAAGCAGCAAAAGGGCAGTTATAACAAAAAGAAAAAAGTCTCCAATTTTTACTTCAACCCAGGCTTTAGACGCAAGGGTGCTTATAAAAAATAAAGCCACTCCTAATCCATACCAGATAAGCTGCCGCTCAGCAGAATAAGGATTTATCCTATAAAGCATTATAAGGCTGAGCTGGACAATGAAACTTGATAGCAGAATCAAGGCCGGATCTTGTTGTGGAAATAACAGGTTTGTAAAGATATAACCGCTGACCATAATAGCAATAAAAATCATTTCACCGTATACAGGTATCGGTGAAAAAGTGCCGTTATAAAAGGACAAGACCAAGGATGCTATTATCCCTATAAGAGCAATTATCGCCATATTTTCTTTGTAAATAATATCAGCGTGGGGCTTCAAGCCTTTCACCTCTTAAGAATGTGAAATTTCTTTTGCCTAAAACAATTTGGTCATTGTCTTTTAATCTGATGGTTTTTTTGACTCTTTTGCCATTTACAAAGGTACCGTTGGTACTGTTCAAATCACGGATAACCATCTTGGAGCCTCTTTTTTCGATAAGGGCATGTTTACTGGAAATAAATGGATCATCTATAATAATATCTGCATCGTTTGCTCTCCCTATTGTGTTTATATCAAAGAGCGGATATATCTTTCCATTTTCTTCTACAAGCACAAACCCGGTTGCCTTTGGATGAGTTTTTTCTTCTTTTAAGTCAGCAATCATTATCCTTAAGAAATTCAATAGGAAATAGTAAATGAGAAAAATGAAAACAAATTTTGAGATCTTCGACAGGAGCTCAAACACTTAAAATCACCTCAATCTTATTATATCTCAAAAATTGAGGTTTTATAATTAAAATGGTGTAAAGTTGGCTGATTTTTAAGCCTGGAAAAATTTCTCGCCAAACATACTCTTTATCTTCCATATTCTGTCATTTTTTATAAATATCTTAGGAACTCTAGACTTGTCGCTCATTAGCAAAAAATCATAAACAGGCATAATTATTTTATCCTTCTGTCTTCCCCACAAAATAGCCTCATCTCCCACATTGACGTTTGGGATGTCAGTAACATCTATCATTGTTTGGTCAGCACATACCCTGCCAATCACCGGAGCTTTCATGCCCCTTACAAGCACAATTCCTCTATTTGAATAAAGCTTTGTATAACCATCATTATACCCAGCTGCTAGTGTAGCAACAATAGTAGTTTTATTAGTAGTATAAGTTCTGTCATAACCTATGCTTACGCCGGGGCCGACCTTCTTTAAAAATATTATATGCGTCTTAAAGTTTTGAGCAAATTTAATATCTATTACTTTCTTATCTTCTTCTGAATTATAGACTCCATATATAAGATCGCCGGGTCTTACCATATCAAACTTTTTATAGGTTTCTGGCAGCGCAGTAATTGCAGCGCTTGATGCACAGTGTTTTATTGGTATATGATAACCACTGGTATCAATGTCATTTAAAACCTTTATAAACAGACTTAACTGGTATTTCATAAACTCTAGATCATGGGGTGTTGCAAAGTGAGTAAAAATACCTTCCAGCTCTACATTTTTCATCTCGTCGACTTTTGCCACAAAATCAACTGCCTCTTCCGGGAAAACACCTATTCGACCCATTCCTGTATCGACTTTTAGATGAAGTTTTGCAATTTTGTTAATTTTAGCAGCTTCATCCGATATTCTTTTAACTGAATCTAGATCGCATACCGTCTGAGTTATGCCATATTCAATAAGTTCCCTTTCCTGCCCTTTCATATTTAAGCACATATTTAAAATAGGCGCTTTTATGCCCGCCATTCGCAAAAAAATTCCTTCTTCTAGTCTTCCCACTCCAAGATACGATGCACCATTTTCTAAGGCTGTTTGAGAAACTTCTACTATGCCATGAGTGTAGGCATCGCCCTTTACCACAGCAAGCAGCTTCTTGTCTCTGATGAGTTTTTTTATGCTGCGCACATTTTTCCCTATAATATCTAAATTAATTTCCACATAAGTGGGACCGATTGATAAATCCAATATACTTACTACCTCCAACTAAGATTTATATTAATTATAGCACACTTTGCAAAAGGGCTCATAAAACCTGTTGTTTTCAGCGCCATAAACAGTATAAAAGAAATCCTTATTGTGATATAATGTTTTCAAAGTAAGTATAGATTTAGGAGATGAAAATGTTTTATGGCTCATTCGATGGACTTTAAAATTGGCATTATAGGCGGCGGCCAGCTGGGAAAAATGATGGCTCAGGAGGCAAAGAAATTTAATTTTACTGTGAATATATTAGACCCCACCCCGGGATGCCCTGCCTCTTCAGTGGTAGATCATCAAATCGTAGGTGGGTTTTATGATGACGATAAAATACGCGAACTTGTAAAATGTAGTGACATTACAACTTTCGAAATAGAACATATCAATACTCAGGTATTAAATGAACTAGTTGCAGAAGGTCATACTATATTGCCTTCTCCAAAGGTTTTGGAAATAATACAAGATAAATCAAAACAAAAGCGTATGCTAAATAAAAATGGCATACCTACTGCCCGATGGGTAATGCTGAATGATGATTTTGTGGAAACCATAAATGACTTCGGATTTCCTGCAATGCAAAAAGCATGCAAGGGCGGCTACGACGGACGGGGCGTATGTGTTGTCGAGAAACCGGAGGATTTAGAGAATTCATCAATGGGAGAATCTTTTCTAGAAGAGCTTGTACCAATCGAAAAAGAGCTTGCGGTTATGGTTTCAAGGAGCACAAAAAAAGAAATAAAGTGTTATCCTGTTGTAGAGATGACCTTTGACCAGAAGGCAAATATATGTGATAATACCGTGGCTCCCGCACGTGTAGAAGAGTCAATAAAAAACAGGGCTTTAGAGCTTGCCGTAAGATGTGTCGAGGCTCTGGGCGGCGTTGGTATCTTTGGTGTAGAAATGTTTCTGACATCGGATAAAGAAGTCCTTGTAAATGAAATTGCTCCACGGCCTCACAATTCCGGACATTATACAATTGAAGCATGCATAACATCTCAATTTGAACAGCATCTAAGGGCAATTACCGGCTTGCCTTTAGGTTCCACTGAACTTATAATACCTGCTGTAATGGTTAATCTTTTAGGCGCTGAAGGCTATCAAGGCAAACCCTGTTTTGAGGGAGTGGAAGATATACTGCGCATCCCCGGCGTAAACCTTCATATATATGGCAAAAAAGAAACCAGGCCTTATAGAAAAATGGGACATATAACAATAGTTGATAAAGATTTAAACAGGGCTTTAGAAAAAGCCGAGACAGTAAGAAAGACTATAAAAGTTATTTCGGAGGGATAAAATGAGTAGTGATAAAGCTTTGGTAGGCATAATTATGGGAAGTGATTCCGATCTTATTGTAATGAAAGAAGCAGCTAAAGTGCTGGAAGAGTTTAACATAAACTATGAAATGACCATTGTATCCGCTCATCGGACTCCTCAAAGAATGTTTGACTATGCAAGATACGCAGAATCTCAGGGACTTGAAGTTATTATAGCCGGCGCAGGAGGCGCTGCTCATCTTCCAGGAATGGTAGCGGCTATTACTCCTCTTCCGGTAATTGGTGTTCCTGTTAAAACATCAACCTTAAATGGGCTGGATTCGCTTTTTTCAATTGTGCAAATGCCTGCAGGAGTGCCAGTAGCCACCGTGGCTATAAACAACGCCGCAAATGCAGGATTGCTTGCCGCTCAAATACTCGGAATTAAATATCCTGTAATAAGGGACGCAGTAAAAAAATATAAAGAAAATATGAAGGCCGATGTGTGTGCTAAGGCTGAAAAGCTAGAGGCTATCGGATATAAAAGTTACTTATCTGACAGTGAAAAATAATTATATTAAACAACAAAAATAGGCGCAGCATTTAAAGCGCCTATTTTTAATCAAACTGAAGTTATATAAATTACGCCACACCATCATCGACAATTTTCCACTTGTTACATCTATCACCCCAGCGGGCTATTACTTTGCCTTCCATCTTTATGTTGACAACTTCGCAGTGGTTCGGACATCCGCTGCATTCAAAACTATCCGCTGCAAAATGCATATCCGACAGACCAAACCCTTTAAATTTTGTTTTAGATATTTTAGCATGTTTTGCAAGCAGTGCTGCCCCTATGGCCCCCATTACGTCATGGTATTTTGGCACATAAACTTCCTCGCCAAGGGCTTCTTCAAATGCCGCTTTCATACCGGCATTAGCTGCTACGCCGCCTTGAAATACTATGCGAGGCCGAATTTCTTTGCCCTTTGCAATATTGTTTAAATAATTTCTTACAAGAGCTTCGCACAATCCACGGATAATATCCTGGGTTTTATAGCCTAATTGCTGTTTATGAACCATATCTGATTCAGCAAAAACAGCACATCTGCCTGCTATTCGGACAGGATTTTTTGACTCTAGCGCATAATTTCCAAACTCTTCAATAGGTATATTTAAGCGGTTTGCCTGCTGGTCAAGAAAAGAACCTGTTCCTGCAGCGCATACTGTATTCATCGCAAAATCAGTTACAACACCGTCTCTAAGTATTATAATTTTAGAGTCCTGACCGCCAATTTCAAGCACTGTTTGAACATCCGGAACTTCTCTTAAAGCTGCTACAGCATGGGCAGTTATCTCATTTTTTATTATATCAGCACCGACAATCACCCCTGCAAGTTGGCGGCCGCTGCCAGTTGTTCCTACACCTCTTACATCCCATTTTCCCTTATTCCTAAAGGAAAGCTGCCTCATTCCTTCCTGAACAGCCTTGATAGGGTTGCCTTGTGTCCTTATATAAATTGACTCTTCTACAACTTCGTCTTCGTTTATCAAAACAAGGTCAGTGCTGACTGAGCCAACATCAACCCCTAAATAATGAGACATCAGCTCACCTCCTTTGCGATTTTTGATTTTGTCGGAACATATTCCAGCCTTTCTCGTTTCGCCTCAAGCAGATCTACAAATGCTTCCAGTCGAGTTCTAAGACCTTCTTTCCCTGTTTGTTCATCAAAGTTGATACTAAGAAAACCTAAACCATGTTCTTTACACACTTTTGGGAGGATGCTTTTTGCAACTATTTCAGGTATGCAGGTAAAAGGCGAAAGCTGAATCACCCCGTCAAAACCTCTTTTCGCAAATATTACAGAATTGCCTACTGATTCCCTGCCGTGGCCGCCGCACATCTCTTTAAAATAAGGAGCAGCCATTTTTTTAGCGTCTCTGTCGCCTTTAATGTGAAATAAATCTAATACTGCATTTGAAATGGTATATCCGGAAAGAAACATAGAGCGCTCCACATACACACCTAAATCCCCTAACATCTCCTCGATTTCAAGGTTTGAAGCAGGCTCTAAAAGTACATAAATTTCTCCAACAATACCTATTTTTATAGGGTCATAATCTTTCTTCTCAATTAAATCGAAAAGGCGCTCCGATTCATGTTCTATTTCAACTAGCTCACTATATTTTTCAGCTTTCGCAATCATGTCAACGCATTTCTTGTATGTTTGGGTAGTTTCACCTTTTTTTACTTCTAATGGCCTTACTTTATGCGATAACTTTTCAATCTTATCAAGTAAGACTAATTCTTTCCATACAAAGCGTCCTATAGTTGCATAATCTTTTATGCTCAGCTTTACATTTATTAATTTTTTTATACTTTCAATTAGATCTTTCAGGTGCCTGCCGGGCGGTTCAAGGGTAATCATTTCAAATTCATAACCTAAATCTTTTAATATCTTCTCATGAAGAGTGGTATATAAGCCTGCTCTGCATGGCCCGACGCCGCCTGAGGATACAAGGGTGTTAGCCCCCTTTTCCAAAACTTGAACATACGTTCCTAAGACTATTTTAAATGGATAACATGCAAACTCAGGTGCATACTTCGTGCCATAGCTGATTGTTTCTTCTGTAGGTCTTGGAGGAACAATCACATCATTTCCGAATGCCTTAAGCAGTTTTTCAAATGGTATATAGGATGTTCCCATGCATGGAAACGAAACTTTTCTCATACCATTACCGCCTCTTTCTTTTCTTTCTTTATCTTTAGCATATCTACGAAAGCCTCCAGTCTGGTATTTAGACCTTCTTGGCCGCTTTGCTCGTCGAGAGTAATGGTAAGATATGGCATTTGGTATTTTTTAGCATCTATCTCCATCATTTTGTCAACTATAAAATCGGGGCCACATCCGAAAGCTGTAACATGTATTACTCCGTCTACAGTTTTATTTTCAAAAAAATAGTATGCAGATCTTATTACCTCATTGCTAAATGTCCAAAAAAGTGTTTTTTTGAGTTTGCCGGCTTGTTTTTGCTTGTCCTTTTTACTTAGCATTTCAGGTGTTACCACGTAAACGCCCATATTTATCAACTTTTTTATAAGATCAAGACTTAAATAAGAATCATACAGCATATAGGGGTAGCCCACAACAGCAAGGTGTATAGGATTACTTCTTTTTTGAGCTACAATTCCAAGGGGCGGTATACCGCCTTGTAAAAACTGATAAGTATAGTTTTTAAAACTTGACAAAGCTTTTAAATAAGCTGCATAAGTCTTTAAAAATCCTTTTTTAAATTTTCGTCCCACTTTCATGCACAGCTTCAGTAAGTCAACTCTTCCTCCCGGTATATCTACTCTTACTTCAAACATATTCTTGAAGTCGGAAATAGAACATGCGATCATGTCCGGAAGTCCTAGAAATTTGGGGCAGAAAGTAGATTCTTTTTTAATTCTCACAAGCCGCGGGACTAATACATAATCAACCCTGTCTTTTAGATTACGCACATGTCCATGAAATAATTTAATCGGGACACAGGCATCTGAGATTGCATCCTCTACGCCTAAATCCATAATCTCTTTCGTGGTTTCATCTGACACTACTACCTCAAAACCAAGCTTTTCAAAAAAGGTTTTTGCAAATGGATAGTAAGCATAATAAGCCAGCGCCCGAGGTACACCTATCTTCATCGTTATCTCTCCTCTGATTCAAACCCTTTAACACGCAGAGACATCGAAACAAAATTTATTTCTATTTCAGTAGCTTTATTTATTTTTTAAGTAATTATCTATAGACTGTGCCGCTTTTTTTCCGGCTCCCATTGCAAGTATTACAGTTGCGGAACCTGTTACAATATCTCCGCCAGCCCAAACTCCTTCTTTTGAAGTTCTTCCATCTTCATCTGTTGCAATATATCCATATTTATTAAGATCAAGGCCTTGGGTTGCTTGGATTAAAAGGGGATTTGGTCCGGTTCCTATAGCAATAACTACTGTATCCATATCTAACGTAAACTCAGATCCTTTAATCGGAACTGGTCTGCGTCTTCCAGAAGCATCAGGCTCGCCCAGCTCCATTTGGATACATTCAACACCTTTTACCCAGCCCTTTTCATCGCCGATTATGCGTATCGGGTTTGTAAGGAATTTAAAAATAATGCCTTCTTCCTTTGCGTGTTCAAATTCTTCCTTCCTAGCCGGCATTTCTGCTTCTGACCTTCTATAAATAATGTAAACTTCGTCTGCTCCCATTCTTAAAGCAGATCTGGCAGAATCCATTGCTACATTGCCACCGCCTATTACGGCAACTTTTTTGCCTACTTTTACAGGCGTATCAGTTTCCGGGAATTTATAAGCTTTCATAAGATTAATTCTTGTTAAAAACTCATTGGCCGAATAAACACCTAAGTAATTCTCCCCCGGGATACCCATAAATTTTGGCAGTCCTGCTCCTGTTCCTATAAACACAGCTTCGTATCCTTTTTCAAAAAGATCATCCACTGTCAGAACTTTGCCCATTACCATATCTGTTTCAACTTTTACGCCAAGTTCCTTTAAGAAATTCACTTCTTGTTTTACAATTTCTTTAGGAAGACGGAATTCGGGTATGCCGTAAATCAAAACTCCTCCGGCTTCATGGAAAGCTTCGAACACCGTAACATCATAACCTAGTTTTGCAAGATCTCCCGCACAGGTAAGGCCTGCAGGGCCTGAGCCTATTATGGCAACTTTTTTGCCGATGGGATTAGGCTTTTCTGGAATTTTTACTCCTTTTTCCCTTTCCCAATCAGCGGCAAACCTTTCTAGTCTTCCTATTCCTACCGGATCTCCTTTTTTTGTCAAAATGCATTTTTGCTCGCATTGATCCTCTTGAGGACAAACTCTACCACAAATTGCAGGCAGGCTGTTGGTTTCTTTTATTATGCTTATAGCGCTTTCAAAATCTTTTTCTTTTATGCACTTTATAAATCGCGGTATCTGAACTTGAACAGGGCACCCCTGCATACATGTGGGATTTTTACAATTTAAGCATCTGGCAGCTTCATTTACTGCATCTTCTTCAGTATAGCCAAGAGCTACCTCGTTGAAGTTTCTGCTCCGAACCTTTGGATCTTGAGCCGGCATTGGAGTTTTGACTTTGCTTTTATTTATTGATGGCATCGGCACCCACCTCTTTCTTTTTCATACTTTTCAAGGGCTATTTTTTCTTCAGTTGCATATGTTTGCAACCGCTTCATAAGCTCATCAAAGTCCACTTGAGTTCCGTCAAAAGCAGGGCCATCTACACATACGAACTTAGTTTCGCCGCCCACTGTTACTCTGCAGCAGCCGCACATTCCTGTCCCATCTACCATTATCGGATTTAGGCTTACCATTACCGGTATGTTGTAAGGTTTTATAATCTCAGTTCCAATTTTCATAAGTATTGCAGGGCCTATTATGATTATCTCATCAAATTTTTCGCCCTTCTCCAGCAGTTCTTTAAGTACTACAGTTACAAAGCCATGGCGGCCTTTAGAACCATCATCTGTACAAATATATGTTTCATCGCTTACTGCCTTTATTTCGTCTTCCATTATAAGCATATCAGCGGTTTTTGCACCTATAATGCTTATTACCTCGACTCTTTGTTCATGAAGCATCTTAAGCTTTGGATAAAGCGGCGCAACTCCTAATCCTCCGCCAATTCCAAGCACTCTCTTGTGATTCGGAAACTCCACTGCCTTTCCCAGAGGGCCCACAAAATCAGCTAGAAAGTCTCCTTCTTTAAGAGTGCCAAGTTCCTTTGTTGTCTTGCCAACCTCTTGGAACACAACTCTCACCGTGCCGGCTTTTGCATCATAATCCGCTATAGTCAGAGGAATTCTTTCTCCTCCCTCTTTGATTCTTAAAATGACAAATTGCCCCGGCTTGGCTTTTTGCGCGATTAGCGGCGCATCTACAATAAATTGCTTAATAGATGGTGCAAGATCTTCTCTGGATAATATTTTGAACATAATAAGCCTCCTTAAATTTTTTGATTTATTTTTCTCGGATCTTGAGTAAAATAAAGGCGTTTAGCAATTACTTCAACGCTTAGAACGTTCAGACCTGTCATGTGTTCAATAATTTCTCTTACTCTTTTTTGCACTTTACGGAGCACTTCTTGCATATCACTGCCATATTCAATAGACAGCTCAAGTTTTAGTTTTATTCCCTCGCTGTTGTTTTCTACAAAAACCTTTCCTCCACTGCCAATACCACAAACCTGCTGAGCTGTATATAGTGCAATTTGACTTATTGTTGTATCGCCTATGGTATACTTTCCCATGTAACTATAAGTAGGTCTAACGACAGATTTTTCCTCCAGCATTGCAGGCTTGGCCTTTCCCTTTTTTCTAAAAATGCGCAGAGGATCTAAAAGAAAACCGGAAAAGTCTTTCTTAATTTCAAGGGTTGGCACTGGTATAATGTGTTTACCTGTAGTCTCACGTATTTTGAGAGCTGTGCTTATTTCGCGTTTCGATGAAACATCTTCAATCTTGATGATTCGCTCAGGCAAAGGCAGGTCAAGATTTTTGCATATGACTTCAATCATTGAATAAGAAGTGCCTAATATAAGGATACTTTCAGGATTTAATTCTGCAATTTTATTTTTTACTTCCTCTGCATGTTCCGGCTCTTGAAATATAGCACACCTGATAGCTCCGATTTTGGTACTCTCTCGCTTCGCTGAGCGGCCTGCAAGAACTTTGTTCCCTTTTATAAGGATTCCATCATCTATTATGAACTCTATGCCATTTTTTTGAGCGACCCACTGAGCTTTGTGGCTTTTCCCTGTGCCGCTTCTTCCTACCAAGGCTATGGTGCGCATATATCTACCTCCACACAATTTACTGTACATTATAACATTTTTTTAAGAAGATTTGTATCCATGATAACGATTAAATTCACAAGCTTATCAGCTAAGATATAAATTAAGACCCTAGTCACATAAGGGTCTTAATTTGCTACACAATATACAGATAAAGACAGATGTATGTTAATTCATTTTCACAGGTTTAAAATTGTCTGCTAAGGTATCCCAAAACGATGGGGTAGTATAGCCTAATCTCCATATGGCAATGCCTTTTAAGCCCTTTTGTAAAACCATTTTGGCCTTCGCATCTATTGAATAATCGCTTTCCATCCAAACTTCGTGTATCTGTCCATTCTCATCGGTATATTTTCCGTTAAGAAGTCCTGAAGTTTGATCAATGCTCATAGTTAAGTTATATTTTTCGGAAAGGTCATCTGCAAATTCAAGATAAGTTGTACCATTATTTTTTGCAATAACAGAACTTCTCTTTCCATTTACCCAGTCGTATCCGTAGCAGCCAATACCAAGCACTATCTTTTCTGCAGGAATACGTGCTGTCGCGTAATTTACAACTTCTTCTACCCAATCGATTCCCGATTGAGGACCTGGCACGCTTGGACTCTTATCATAGGCCATAAGCACTACAAAATCGGCATATTTGCCGAGAGTTGTATAGTCGTATCCCGGCCTCCAGTCAACACTTTCTGTTTTTACAGGAAGCGAAAGACTTAATGATTTTCCCTGAGCTTTCAATTTTGCATAAAGACTTTTTATAAATTCATTAAATTGATCTTTTCCTGAAGCTGTCACAGCTTCAAAATCAATATTTACACCATCAAAACCCTCGTCTGTTGCCATCTTGCTTATTTGATCTATTAGGGCTGTTCTAGATTCAGGAGTTGATAGTGCTTTATTTAGCCTGGTAGCATTATTTTCAAAAATCAGCATATGGATTTCTACACCGTTTTCTTTGGCAGTTTTAATTACGCTGTCATAACCTTCCGGAACATTTATATACCGCAAGGTGTCTTTATTAATCAAGCTGCCGTTTTCATCCAAAGTATACCACTTAGCTGCCACAGCCGACATTTTGTCGACGTTTTTTAGAAAATCCTCATATGACTGTGAATAATAGTAGCCCATTATGTACTTTGAAGGCTTTTCTTCAGGCAAAGTACTTATTTTAACTGTTCTAAGACCGTTGTCCCAATTAACCGCAGCCCCAAAAGCTTCGCTGAGAAATCTTAAGGGAATGAGGGTTCTGTCGTTTTTTATTATAGGTGCCGTATCTAATTTTGTCGGGGTTTGGTTTATATATGCAGTGTCTTCTCCAACTTTCAAAAGTATCGTTTTATTATCTTTAAACGCCGCAACGGTTCTTGTTTCCTCATCCCATTCTACTTCAGCTCCAAGAGCTTCGCAGATTTTTCTAAAAGGTACCAGTGTCCTACCGTTTTCAATAATGGGAGGCACGTCAAAGCTGAGACTTGCACCGTCTAATAAAACTTTAATATCGCTTGCGGCATCACACGGCTTAAATGGAACAAACATCGATATCGTAAACATTAACGCAAGTAAACCGGCAATAATCCTGTTTGATGTTGCGCGCTTAAGCATATAGATCTTCCTTTCGAATAATTCAGATCCAACTTACAATAATTGCATGCGGCATCTTTATTACGTCAGATGCCGCACTATATAACACAATTCTATTCTTGAGGCGCTTCCTCTGGAAGTTCTTCTAAATTTACTTCTTCGGCATTTTTAGCTTCATCAGGAATCTCTATCTCAATATCGGCATTGTAGTCATGGTAATTGTAATTCATGGACATTTCTAGTGCTTTTACAGCCAAAGGACTGTCCTTTTGAGCATCCTCATTAAATAAAGCCGTAGCACTTGCTTTTGCTTTGCTTGTTAATCCATCTTCAACGCTTACATAGTTTATGCCCCTTACAGCGATAAACTTCACTATATTTTCTGCTTCTTCTAAACCTGGAATTTCTTCTTCGCTAAATCCGGGAATTGCGCTGAAAATCTTACTTAAGTCTTCAAGTCTTGAGTAAGTTGCTACTTTGTAATACTCTTTTCCGTCAATCGTCACTTTACCCAAAAGCTTATAGGAAGCTATGTTTTCTATATCTTTGGCCCAGTCCTGCTGCTGTGTTAAAAAATCTTCATCAAAAAGCATTGGCATAAAGTTTTTCATCTTTGTCCATTCAGCTTCGCCTTCTCCTGTATCGGTTAAAGTGTAAATGTAGTCCTTGTCTATATACTGTTCCAAATCTATGCTTTCCTCAAGACCTTTTATTGTCTGAGTCATCTTTTGATGATAAGCGTCTTTTGTATATTCCATGTTTAAAGTTGATGCTACTTCAAGTCCTTCCATAAGGGTATCCCCGGCTGACATATCCATTCTAATTTGCATGTCGCCATCAGCGCGGAATGATTTGATATCCTTACTTTTTTCATTTGCCATATCAATTATTGATTTTGCATCTTCGTCGATACCAAAAACATTAACCAATAATGATGCCGCATCACCGGCTTTAAGTTCATCAGTAGAATTAATATTTTTTTGTGTAAAGTTTTGGTCTATTATCCAGGAATATAACTCATAATCTACGCTTTCTTCATCAGAAGAGTTTCCCGACCCCTCAGATATTACATCTTCAGGAATTCCAAGCATTCTTGCTGTCAGCGCTAAAGCTTCCATGCCTGTAATAGGCCTTTCCGGATAAGCATTGCCGGCAAAACCATTAAGAATACTACGATCCCAAAGCGCCTTGACTGCGCCGGCATACCACGCGCCAGCATCTAAATCTGATGGAAGATTTTCGCTTTCATCGATTTCAGATGTGGGAATATCCGCAGCATAAACCAGCATTGCAGCAAATGCTCCACGGCTAAGAGACTCATCTTCGGGAGTTTTTGCTATATCTAATAAATTTTCCACAGTAATTAAGGGCTTTGTCGCCGATGCTGCTTCCTGGGCATTGTTATCCGCTGCCAAAGCAGGTACTGCAGATACAAATAACATAGTTACTGCTAAAAACAAAGTACAAACTTTCTTAAACATTATATTGTCCTCCTTGTTTTAATTACAAGCTTTGATATATCTAGGCTTGCAAAACCATAGTTTGTGAAATAAGGCGTAATTAATTATAACATATATCCGAATACAAATCGTAAAAGGAGGGCAAATGTAACAGAAATGTAACATAAAAACTATGAAAGCAGCACAAAACCTGTCCATGTTACCTTGTCAGGCGAAAACTCCATGTTTATCCCCATATTACTGCATGTCTTTAAGACATCAACACCCATAGCTTCCATTGAAGGTCTTGCTTTCTCTCGGTGTACACATATTGGATTTGGGCTGTTTATTCCCGGACATTCTTTGCACAACTTGCAAGAGCCGCCTATAAGTGCAGCCGCAAAAGGAAATCCAAGTCCAAATGCCTTATTTTCCAATTGATATACGACATCATGCAGCTTTAGCGCCCATCTATCGCTTTCCGGTTCCCAATTAGCTTTATTTGTAATTTCTCCTTCAAGTTGAACAAGAAGCGCCATATAGTATCTTGACAATACTTTTTTAAACTCATCTACGGAAAGAGTGTAAGGCGGACACATCAGCTTGCGTCCGTATTCTCTGCACCCTGAATATGCACACTGGTATCTTACTCTCTCATCTACAATAATATCTCTTGTATGTATCAATTTAGCTAATTTTACATTATCGAAGGTCGAAGCTGTATCTACTAATTCCTTGGCTTTTTCCATCTCAGTCAGCAATTCCATAAACACATCCCCTTCTTTACATTATTTTCTGTCTTTTATTATATCTTTGTGAACTACTCACCACTTACTCATTCATTCGTCGAAGTGGGAGCTTCTTGGTCAATAGCAGTAGCCTGCCAAGTTTACCCAAGCTCTAAGGGTAGTCCCTGCTCCAATAATAATTTTTAGCTATGGTTTGGCTATCACCATAGCTATTAGCAATTCATTTTCCACTATAAAAGATGGGAGAATTCTTGATAAATATGATTAAATGGTGCGCCTGAAGGGATTTGAACCCCCGCAAAACCCGGCTCCGGAGGCCGGTGCTCTATCCGCTGAGCTACAGGCGCACAAACTATTATCCATTTTCATGATACATTAATTTGCCCTTTAAGTCAATTATTCCGACACAGGCTTTTCAACGCTGTATTTATACATATAGTATACGATGCCCAGCACTAAAGGCGTAAACCACTGAGTAAGTGTAACTACGCCGATTCCCCATTTTGGGTTTACATATTCTATTAAATATAATGGATTTTCTCTTACTGTTTCCTCTATAAGTGCTCTAAGCAGTTGATGATACCATATAAATGACCAAAATTGATATCCTTCAGGTAATTGCTTTTTTTGAAGATAAAAATAGCGTATAAGCAGTACCAGGCCTATGGAAGAACCTACTAATTGGGCCGGCCATCTGCCAAAGGAAAATTGTGTCATTCTTCCTAATACTTCTTGGTTAAAGATGTTGGCTATCCTAACTAGGCAGTATCCAAAGGAAAGGCCCACTACTGTCCAATCTGCTATCATGTTTGGGTTTACACCATTTTTCTTACAATAATACCAGCCGGTTAAAAGTCCACCAAGAAGCGCGCCATGCCATGCAAGACCACCTTCCCAAATCTTTATAACATTTAAAGGGGCTGTAACAAACCATTGAGGATAATTGCTTAAAACAAAAATTAGCCTTGCACCGATTATGCCTGATACAATTACTATCATAGCAAGGTTTAGCAAAAAATCTTCGCTAAGCCCTTTCTTTTTCCCCATCTTTAAAAGATGAAATGAGCCTACTAAAAACGAAATCGCCATAAAAAGGCCATACCAGCGAACGACTATGGGGCCTATCTTAAAGGCATATGGACTTAAGTCAAGAAGCATAGAGAAACCTCCTTCTAAAAATAGCTCAAAATTTAACTACTTTGAAGCCACGTTTGGATTCTTTACAATATAAGTTCCCAGACTTTGTGCCACAAGTTTATCTTCGTAATATATCTCACCTTCGGTAAAAATTAATGTTCTACCTTCTTTTACCACTTTCCCAACACCCACCAGTTTATTATCTGTTCCGGCAGGAGAGATGTAATTTATTTTCATCTCAACAGTTACCGGTATAATCCCCAGTGTCATTGCAGCGCCGCCCATGGCAGTATCGCACAAGCTTGCAGTTACTCCTCCGTGGATTATTCCAAGACCATTTGTAAATTCTTCTTTTGGTTCGACTTCTATGATTATTTTTCCCCTTTCAGCATCAGCTACTTTTACACCTAATAAATTACCGTCGAAAGGGGAGCTTAAGTTCTGCAAAAGTCGAGATTTTGTTTCTTCGCTTATATCCATAACTCAACCTCCATTATTTGATAGATACAGTAAGTCTATTTAATAATATTAACAGAAGTCACACACAAAAACAAGAAAATATTCCCCGCAGTATCGATATCTAACATTAAGGCCGGCGCCTTTTGGCGTCGGCCTTTGACAAAATTTAGCTTTAAATTATACTCTACTTACTTCTCGCGAGGCTCCTATCACTGAATTTACAGACTTTCAACATCACTGCTAGAATTTCCTGCTTCATTGACCTTGAAGCCTGCTACCTTCACAGGCGTTAATTCGGATAGTCTTCGCCGTCAATATTTGTCCGCTATACCACTAACTCATGATTGAAGTCACAAATGTTTGTTGTTGTATCAATCTTACTTAAAATCCTGTCAATACGTTCTTTTTCAGTAAGCACCCGTTTTTCCACAGGATCATAAGCATATAAAGCACCGTTTATCATTTGTGTAACTAACTGTCCTTTGGCAGCCGGATTCCCTCTAAGATGCGGGGCATCCAGAATTCCTATCTCAACCGCCTTTGCAAGAGTTGAGGGGTCAGACAGTGGATCTTTCACGTTTGGACTTAATGATTTTATAGCTTCAAGAGTAACACGCGCTTCTGCTATCAATTCATTTTTTCTTTCCTGAATAACCGGGTCCTTTGTGATATCGCTAGCTCCCAGCATCACATTCCTTATAACACCTCGGACGATCTTGCAGCTTTCAATAACATCATCTGCCGTAGCTGCATGGTGAGCTTCACAATAGCCCACTACATGATAAATATGTGGTTTTATTGCCATTGCAAGATATGCAGATGAAGCAAGCTGGCCCTTGGCCTGGGCGAGATCTGCCGGAAAACTGGCTATGCCTGCGCGGGCTTGACGGTATACATTGAAGTTTTCATCTTCTAAGCTCTCTATCAACTCAATTTTTGCAAGCATTTTTGCAATATCCATAGCCGGTGAAATGGAGGGTGGAACGTTGAACATGTATTGAGCTACATAGTCCTTTACTCCCATCTTTTTTGCATTATATGCTGCAAGATAAGCAGTAACTACACCAATCGTATCATGGGCATCTCTTAAGCTCCAGTGATGTGACTCATTAACCTCTACCGGAATCGACCGCTGGCCGTGCCACTTCATTACCTGCTGATTTTCTCTTATAGCTTCTTCCACCGGCCGCGGTCCTCTTTTATCCAGCACACTGTACCAGTAAAGAGGAACGGCACACCAGGCATTTCTTATTGTTTCATTTAGCATCTCTGCAAAGGGTATTAAATCCTTTGTTCCGCTGTAGCACCGAAGAAGGGGATAGTTCCCTCTACGTGATGCTTCATATAGTGCTTTAAAATCTTCTTTTGAACGAAGCGGCACTCCCCCTGCTCCGTCTAATCTATGATCCATTTTATCCTGTTCAAAGAAATGCTCCTGAGCATTTTGATCCGGTGCTATAGAAATAACATCCAATACTTTGGCATCAGCTACTTTTTTAATAGCTTCAATCGTCTCTTCTAAAGACGGCAAGCCAATATGATGCCTGAGTATAGGATATGGATATTTTGATTTAATTCGCGAAACCAGATCTTGCGGATAATCATCACTTTTTGCAAATGTAATGCCTTTTAAAAATCCGATAACTTCATCCGGATCCTCTGTTCCATTGAATATATGTGAAAATATGCCGCTTTTTTTGGCAACTTCTGCAGTAGGTTCAGTGCCGGCAAAAAGCCATTTTATACCTTTTATATTCTCTGCGGCAATTTTGCTCTTAAGCTCATCTAAAATTTTCTCCAGCGGTTCAGGGGTAAGCCTGTAGCTTACACCTACATAATCGGGTTTTTCCGCCTTGACAGCGCAAATCAGCTCATCAATAGAAATTGCAGCTCCGCAAAATTCGGTTTCATAACCTTCTTTTTCAGCCAAGGATAAAAAGTTCATTATCCCTGCCACGTGAACGCAGTTGCCTATTGAGGCCGCAATTATTTTTTTCATAATGCTACCACCTCCACATTTCGATGTGTAGCAGCAACTAAATCGCCTGTTTGGGCAAACTCAATAATTTGAGATGCCGAAAGCCCTTTAAGGCCAAGTTTTTCAACTGTCCTGCCTTTTTCAATAAAATTCTCGCCTGTTATAATATTTGCAAGCCTTATAATGGTGTCAATTGCAGGAGTCTCTATGCCAAGCTCTTCGGCAATTGAAGCTATAGGCACTAGGCTGCACGGAACATCTTCATATATATAGCGGGTATTTAGCCCTTTTGGTGCTGTAAGTCCCTTATATGCCGAATTGTTTTGAATGGCTTCATACAGGGTATCGCCTTTTGCCCCATATGACTCTTCAAGCCATTTTCTTGCAGAAATAGTTTTAACGCCTAAAGCCATAGCAACATGCATTCTTTCCGAATCAAGTTTTTCCAGCATTTGGCCAATAGAAGGGGTAATACCTTCTATATAATATTCAAAAGTCTGACCCCGTTCAATATGTCCGCTGTTTAACAGCGTCGGCGCCGGATGAAAAATAGCTCCGAAATTGTTTAAGCTGGTTTCCATTACACTATTTGCGGGAGTGAATTGAGGATAAGCTTCCGACAGAAGCTCTATTACTTCCATTGTCCTTGTAGCCGGAATAGCCGCAAGAGCCACTTCATTTTTTACGCTAAATATTTTTGCGCTTTGGGGTCCGATTGCTCTGCATGCATAAATAAAAGTTTGGGCTTCTGCAACAGTGATGTCCTTGGTGCATCCATTGCTTCTCAATGTTTCATAAACCTCAAGAGCTCCACCAGTGCGTCCCGGATTTAATACTATAACTTGGCCATCCTCTAAATAAGGTGCTATTAAGCAAGCCAATTCATAATGGCCGGTAGCCGGTGTGGTTATCATAATCACATCTGTTCCCCTGATAGCTTCTTTAATATCGCTTGTTGCAAGATTGATCTTGCCGCTTCCCTCTATAGAACCGCTTAAATTAATATATGGGTTTTTTGCTAAGCCTTCTATCTTCGAATAGGTTCTATTATAAAGGTTCACCGAAAAACCTCGATATGCAAGATAGCCTGCCATTGCCAATCCGCCGTTACCTGCACCTATTACTGCAAACTTCACATCCATCGGGCTTATCATCCCAATACCTCCTTTTCCTCTATTTTTTGGACAAAATAAAAGCCATGGAGATCCATAGCTTTTGAGTTGCTTTTTTGAGCACTCACTACTATCAACCTCCTCTTACAACGCTGGCGAGGTTAGCTGTCGGATTCGGGTCGAAGAGTGTAACCCTACCCCTCTAATCAAGAACTTGCAATTTGATTTCTTGGTCAAAGGGGATTCACCCCAAAAGTGGTTCCCCCGCTTCTTTCTTTTCGAAAGAATTAAGCGCTCAGATTGAGAGCTCATGTATTAAGTTTCTTTAATTGTATCAAAAATCTTAATGTCTGTCAACTTTTTTGACTAAAGGCTTGTTAAGCGCCTTTTTTGAGCTCATCTATTTGCTCTTCGATTTCCATAATGCGGACTAACAATTTTACGCGGTTACCTTCATTCTTTGTCCACTGGCTTAACAGTCTTTCTCTTTCTGATTTGAGCATGGATATCTTGTCGTGGGTCATTGCGCATCCTCCTCCTGTGTGATTTAGCATTGATAATGCAACTCAGTATCATTTACATAATATATAATATATCATAATTATCGAAAAGTCAACTAATAAAGCATATTTTGTTTGTTCAAGAATGGTTTTTGTATTATAATAAATTGAATCTTGACAGTGAAAGGAGTATTTTGCTTTGCAAAAACTAAAGGTTGGAATTATATTCGGAGGCCAATCCAGTGAATATGAAGTATCGTTGATGTCTTGTGCATCCGTTATAAAGGTTATGGATAAATCAAAATATGAAATTATGCCAATAGGAATTAATAAGCATGGAAATTGGAAGCTTTTTTTGGGCAGCATCGAAAAAATTGAAAATGATACTTGGGAAAGCGAAGCCGTTCCTGTACTTCTTGCCCCTGATCCAAAATATAATTGTGCAATTGAAATAAATAACGGAATTGAAAAGCGGCACTATTTCGACGTGGCGTTTCCGGTTCTCCATGGCCCCAGAGGGGAAGATGGGACAGTCCAGAGCATTTTTGAACTGATGAATGTGCCTTATGTAAGTTGCGGTGTGGCCTCTTCTGCTATTTGTATGGACAAGGTTTTTTCTAAAAAAATTCTCGCTCAGAGTAACTTGCCTATAGTTGATTATAAGGTATTTTATAAAAATGAATTAAAAGGAAAAATCTCAGATATTATCTCAGAAATAGAAAACTCCATTGGCTATCCGTGTTTTGTAAAGCCTGCAAACCTCGGCTCTAGTGTTGGAATAAGTAAAGTTAGCAAAAGGGATGAGCTTAGCGATGCACTTTTTGCTGCTGTAAAGTATGACACAAAAATACTAGTAGAAAAATCAGTTGATGCTCGTGAAATCGAGTGTGCTGTTTTGGGAAACAGCGACCCTAAGGCTTCGCTGCCCGGAGAAATTCTACCCAGTCGTGAGTTTTATGACTATAATGCAAAATATCTTGACGGCGATAAATCAAAGCTTCTTCTTCCCGCCCCTCTTTCCTCTGACCTTACCACTCAGGTTCAGGAACTTGCCATAAAGGCTTTCAAAGCTCTTGACTGCAGCGGAATGGCTCGAGTAGATTTTCTGATGGATAAAAAAAACGAAAAAATTTACATAAATGAGCTTAACACAATCCCCGGCTTTACAAAAATAAGTATGTATCCTAAAATGTGGGAAACATCTGGTTTGTCATATAAGAAGCTAATAGATGAGTTAATTTGCCTTGCTTTAGAGCGCCATAGAGAAAAAAATGAACTTACTTTAGCGTAGTTATCTTGATTCTCTATTGACACATAATAGTAATTATTATTATAATAGTGATGTAGATTATTTGAAAGTTTTATAAAAGTAAAGTATAATTAAACCAGAAGTTATTAGTAGCTTAAAAAAATTTTAAAAAATTATTAAATTGAGGAGGTCTTTAAAATGGCAAAATGGCAATGCGGTGTTTGCGGCTACATATTTGACGGTGATGAAGCACCTGCAAATTGTCCTAAATGCGGAGCTCCTAAAGAAAAGTTCCAACAGCTAGACGACGAAACTGCATCTAAGGTAGACAGATCTCGCTATACCAACGGCTTGCATATGGAACTCTTTGCTCTTCTTGAAAAGGCAAAAGAAATCAGTGAAAATGGCATTAAAGACGCACTTGATCCGGCATGTGTCCAGATATTTGAGACAACAAAAGCCTGTGCCACAGATATCCAGCAGCGAATTAAGGCAGAATTGAAAACTCATATGACCAAAAACAAATGGGGTTAATATCATACTAATAGGCGAGGGGGATTTTTATGCAGAAATGGGTTTGTAGCGTTTGCGGATATGTATACGACCCTGAGGTAGGAGATCCGGAAAATGGGATCGCGCCGGGCACAGCTTTTGAAGACATTCCCGAGGATTGGGTGTGTCCCGAATGCGGCGCGGGAAAAGATATGTTTGAAGAAGCTTAATTGTTCTAAGGCCCGATTTATGGGCCTTATTGTTTATCAAATTATAGGGAGATGTGTAAAATGACAGATCCTGTTGTGATAATCGGAAACGGAATAGCTGCTGTATCTGCTGCTGAAGCCTTTCGCGAAAACGACAGAGGCACTCCTGTTATTATATTAAGTGGAGAACCCTATTATGCGTATTATCGAATGTGGCTGTCGAGTCTTCTGGGAGAACCTTTGGACCTTGATAAGCTTTATATTCATAAACCTGAATGGTACGCAGAGCTTAATATTGATGTATGGCTTAACTGCAGAGCAGAGTCTCTTGATACAGAAAATTGCACAGTGTTATCAGATAACGGTAAAACAATAAAATATTCAAAATTGCTTCTTGCAAACGGAAGCAGCCCGTTTATTCCGCCTGTTGCCGGCAACGACCTTACAGGAGTTTTTTCTATACGCTCCTTGGATGATGTAAAAAAAGTAAATGAGTATATAAGTGACAAAGAAAATGGTATCGTTGTAGGTGGTGGAGTCTTAGGATTAGAGGTAGCATGGTCTTTGGCCAACAAGGGCAAAAAGGTTTCGGTAATCGAAGGCTCGCCGTATATTCTCTCAAAACAAGTTGACGAAACAGCTTCCCATCTTCTTATGGCTCTTGGTGAAAAAGCGGGGATAAATTTCGTGACCAATGGTAAACTCACAGAAATTATAGGCGAAAACGGTAAGGTTACATCAATTCAGCTTGAAGGTAAAACAATGCCCGCAGAATTTGTGGTATTTTCTACCGGCGTTCGTTCTAATATTGGCCTTGTAAAGAATACTCCTATAAAAGTTGGTAGAGGTGTTCAAGTCAATGAATATATGCAGACTTCAGTAGAAAATGTATACGCTGCAGGCGATATTGCAGAATATAAAGGACAGGTATACGGTATTTGGCCTGTGGCTCGGGAGCAGGGAAAAACTGCAGGCTTAAATATGGCGGGCAAACAAGTACATTATAATGAAGTGGTGCCCTCTAACTACTTAAAAGTATTCGGTGTGGAATTATATTCAGTTGGGGATTTGTGTAAAGACGGAAAGCCTTTTGATTCCATAAAGAAACTCGACAAAGAAAATAATAAATATAGTATTATTTTTATAAGAGATAGCAAACCTGTTGGCGCAGTACTTTTTGGTGACACCAAGCCTGCTATGAAAATTTCCAAAGCGATTAAATCTAATTTAGAAATCCCTGAGGAAATAATAAGAAACAATGATTTCGAAGGATTGCTAGCTATGCTGCAATAATTTTTAGAAAAAAAGAGACAACCGGGTACGGGCACTTCGGTTGTCTCTTTTTGTTTATTTAACTGTATTTTTTAGTCTGCCTATGTTTTCCAATTCAGCTTCAATAATATCCCCCGCTGTAAGATTCCCTTTTCCGGGAGGTGTTCCGGTGCTTATAATGTCTCCGGGATTTAATGTCATTATCGCAGATACAAATGCAATAATTTGCGAGACATTAAATATCATGTCTGATGTATTGCTATCTTGGGTCACTTTACCATTATGGTACATTTTAATGCCCAGATTATCCCCGTCAATTCCCTCGACAATGCAGGGTCCTATTGGCATAAATGTATCATAGCACTTGGCTTTTGTCCAAGGCTTACCCTTTATCATAAAATCTTTTGCAGTAATATCATTACCGCATGTATAGCCTAAAACATGATTTTTGGCATCTTCTGCGCTTACATTCTTGATCTTATCCTTTATGACTACAACAAGTTCTGCTTCATAATTTAGCTCTTTTACGCCTGGAGGACAGACTATAGCTTCATCAGGTCCTATAACAGATGTGCTAGGTTTTAAAAAGATTATCGGCTCCTCAGGCATAGGATCGCCTTTTTCATTTATTACCTCTTTATAATTTGTCCCCACACCTACAACCTTGGTGGGCTCGCAAGGAGCTAAAAGTTTGACTTTGTTTAAATCATAGACTTTTGATGTTTTTGACCATTTTCCAAAGATCGAGCCTTCCAATTCAGCTATCTTTTCACCTTCAAGTAATCCGTACTTTGGACCTTTGCCATCATCAAACCTTACATACTTATTCATTACTGCAGACACCTCCAAAATTTATGCAATTTTTTTTAAAGGGAATCTCTATATATCTTTTTTACATCCTCTAAACTCGGAAATTTCGGGCTGGATTTTAAATTACTGCTTGCATTTTCATAAGCATTTTGTGCCAGTTTATCTATATCTTCTTCTTTTACCCCTAGAGCGGATATCTTAGTCGGGATGCCAAGATCTTCTATAAACTTTTCCAAAGCCTTGATGGCTTTTTGCGCAGCTTCGTTTTCTGAAATATCTTTGGTATCTATGCCAAAAAGTTCTGCAACCTTTGCCAGCTTAGGAGAGGCATCCGGCAAAGAAAAGCGAAGAAAGGCAAGGGAGACTGCGGCTAGTGTCTCACCATGGGCAATATTATAATAAGCGCTTATTGGATGACCTAATCCATGTATACCGCAAGTTCCGGAAAGGTTTATAGCCATACCTGCAATTGTGCTAGCCCAAGCCATAGGTTCCCGATACTCAATTTTATCTCCATGCTCATACGCACCTTTTAAATTATCCAAAACAAGCTTCATGGCTTCAAAGGCCAGTGGTTTACTTATAGGCTGAGATCTTTTGCTCAGATATGATTCTAGAGCATGAAAGAATACGTCGATTCCGGTAGATGCTGTAACTTTTTTTGGAACTGTGAGCATAAGCTCTGGATCAATAATAGAAACTTTTGCAAAAGTGTCAGGAGAAGAAAAGGATTTTTTGGCACTGATTTCGGGATTCGTCATAACTGAATAATTATTAGCTTCGCTGCCGGTTCCGGCAGTAGTAGGTATTAGAATAATAGGTAGTACATCTCCTGCCGGCTGTGGTCCGAAATAGTTAGCAATCGAGCCTTCTCTTTTTACACCAAAAGCAATGGCCTTAGCTGAATCCATAGCGCTTCCACCGCCCAGCCCGATGATAACATCTACTTTGCTATCTCTTGCCAAAGTTATGCCTTTATCAATAGTGGTAGTAAGAGGATTCGGCTCCACTTCATCGAACAGTGTCCAATTTACGCCTTCCTTTTCAAGGCTTTTTGCAACGGTGTCTAAATGTCCGGTTTTCTTTGCGCTGGATTTACCCGTAACTATTAAAGCATTTTTTCCAAAAGATTTTGCATATACGCCGGTATCTTTAATTTTCCCTAGTCCAAATATAAGATGTGCCGGCATGAAAAATTCAAAATCCATAAAAACACCTCCAAAATTTTAAATATCATTTACTTAATGTTAATTATCTATTTGGCTGCCATCCCATTCTTTGGGATATCTTATTTGCACAGTCAATTACATCTTTGCTTAATCTCTCAACTTTTTCATGTGTCATGCTGACAGTAGGCCCTGATATGCTTATTGCTCCAATCACTTTACCTGTGTAATCAAAAACAGGAGCTGCGATACATCTTATTCCTTCTTCATTTTCTTCATCATCAATTGCAAAACCTTGTTTTCTAACTATTTCCAGATGCTTTAATAGTTCTTTTGGATTTGTTATAGTATTTTTTGTAAACTTTGTAAGTCCTTGCTTTATCGCTTCCTCTACAAACTCTTTATCTGCAAAAGCCAGAATTGCCTTCCCTACTGCAGATGCATGTAAGGGAACCGTCCTGCCTATTTGGGAAAACATGCGAATCGTTTTATTGCTGTCTAATTTATCGATATATACAGCACGAAAACCGTCAGGCACTACCAAATGTACTGCTTCATTCGCTTTTGATGAAAGCTCTTCAAGAAGGTCATGAGCTTCTCTTCGTATATCCATCCTGTCAAGAATAGCTTCTGCCAAAAACAAAATTTTCATCCCTAGCCGGTATTTTTCAGAGGATGTATTTTGTTCCACATATCCAAGGCTTAAAAGAGTTGTCAGCATGCGATGAACTGTGCTTTTATGCAGTCCTATTCGAGATGCAAGCTCAGTAACACCCAAACCTTCTTTTTCGGTTGCCAGTTCTTCAAGTATTTTAAATGCTCTCTCTACTGATTGTACTGTATTATCCTGCGGCATATCTTCACCTCTAATTATTTAATATCAATTCGGGTGTACCACTTTATGAAATTATGTTTCATAAAACATTCATATCTAATATATTCTACATTAACTTGTAAAATCCTTTTTTAAATAGCAATTATAGTTTTATTTTTATATGATTTTCTATAATAATGGAATTCCTCGTTACCTTACAATCAAGAGCTGCCATATCGACGTTCTGTTTTTGGGCTGCTTTTAAGGCATCGCTAAAAGTTTTGTGCATAGCTTCATTTGGCATAAAATAACTTACTTTTTGCATTTGAATTATGAAAATTATCCAAGCTGCATAACCATTTTGCCTGGCATCAATAAGCTCATTTAAGTGTTTTACGCCGCGTTCTGTTGGGGCATCAGGAAATAAGGCTACACCGTCTTTTTCTAATGTAACTCCCTTAACTTCAACAAACCCTCTGCTTTTTGCTGTTTCTATATAAAAATCAAAACGAGAGTTTTTATATTGAGCTTCTAGCTTTACAAACAAAATATCTTCTTTTATGTCAGAATCAGTGAGCCATTCGTAAAAGACTTTATTTGGTGCACTGCTGTCAATATTTACCAGCATATCACCTTTATATATCGATATAAGATCATATTTTGTCTTACGCTTAAAGTTATCCGACTCCTGGACAAAAACTTTTGCGCCTGGTGTAAGCAGCTCCTTGCACCTGCCTGTGTTTTTTACATGGCACAGCTGGCTTTTCCCTTCGATTTCTATATTTGCAATAAATCTATTAGGACGGTTTATAAATCTTGCTTCCTTAATATTTTTATAAATCACTGTATCGCAGCACTCCTTTAAAACTATTATACATCAAATTTTATCATTTAATTTTCGAAATAATTTTATAAAACCTGAAATTAAAGGATATAGTAATTTTTTGTAGAATGAAATATATATATAGAAGAACAAGTCGCCCATGCGGGAGGAATATTATGCAAACTTCTAAAGGGCTTATTTTTTTGGTAATAACTATTTTCATTCTAAATGTTTTATATATCGAAACTCCTTTAGGCGCTCAAAACACTGTAAGCGAACAACAACTAATTGAAGATATTCTGTCTCTTGACGCAAAAGTTCTGGCGCTTAAAAATGAGGTCGAAAAACTTTCAAATAAAAACAGCGAGCTTGAAAGGGAACTTAAAGAAAAAAAGAATGAGCTTGCATTGCTCAATAGCAACTTTTCTACGCAACAGAAAAAATTGGCTAAGTGGGTTGTTTTTTCCTTTAAGGGCGGCACAGGAAACATGCTTGCAGTTTTGCTGGGAGCTGAAGACTTGGGAGAGTTTTTTAGAAGATATGATAATGTAATGTTCTTTATGGAATATTATAAAGGTATAATAGATGAGACAAAAAATCTTATATCTTTACGAGAAAAAGAGGAAAATGATATTGAAAGAAAGCAGCAAGATATTAAAAATCTTGAAAAACAGTTAAAACTTACGCTAAATGACATTACTCGGACGCTAAAAGAAAAACAAAAGCAGCTTGCAGAGGCGCGTGCCGTTCTAAAGGATACAACATTTTTAGAAGATTTAAGCAAAAATTGGCAGGAGTCCTTGCCTTCTTTGGATTATCTGCTAAAAAACCTGTCAGCGCTACCTTGGTACAACCTAGACCCCGACAGTCTTAAAATCGATTATACTTCGTCAGCTGTAAGAGCCGATTTTTCGGATGTCTCAGTTACGAACACATTACTATCTCAAGATAAAAATCTCAAAAATATCTTTTTCAAATTTCATAAAGGGGGCGTTACAGTCAGCGAAAAGAATACTGACGGCTCTGCTCCCCTTTACTCAATTACATGTGATATTCAAATTACCGAAAATCAAAAAATAAAGTTTATCCCTAAAGAATTAGAGTTTCACGGCGTTACACTATCTGCAAAAGTCATAGATGAACTTGCGGCAGATTATGATTTAAGCTTTACGCCTCCCCCTCTTCCATATAATTTAAAGATATATTCCGTAAGTACCGAAGAGGGAAAACTTATACTGGAGTTTAAAAGATAGCCGAAAAATTTTTATTGTTTATAGATAACTTTAACATCTCTAGCAGCTTTTACCTCGTCAACACGTTTTACAGGCATACTAAAAGGCGCCGATTTTAAAATGTCCGGATTTTCTTGCGCTTCCCTATAAATATTTTGCAGCGCATCGCAAAACGCATCTAATGTGTCTTTGCTTTCGGTTTCTGTAGGTTCGATCATAAGCGCCTCTTCAACTATTAAAGGAAAATAAATAGTAGGAGGATGAAACCCATAATCCAGTAAGCGTTTAGCTACATCTAATGCTCTTACTCCAAAATTCTCTTTCCAGTTTTTACAGCTTACAACAAACTCATGCTTACAAACATTCCCTTCAGGCACGATAAACATATCTTTGATCTTTTTAAGCAGATAGTTGGCATTTAACACGGCAACTTCGCTTGCTTTCTTTAGTCCGGAGGCCCCCAAGCATTTTATATATCCATAGGCTTTAAGAACAACGCCTACATTACCATAAAACCCATGAATCTTGCCAATGCTATAAGGTATATTATAGTCTAAGACATATTTATCATCCTTTTTGGCTACGATAGGTTTAGGAAGAAAGTCCTTTAAAAACGCTTTTACTCCAACCGGCCCGGAACCCGGCCCACCGCCGCCGTGTGGCGTAGAAAAAGTTTTGTGCAGGTTAAGATGAACTACGTCAAAGCCCATATCTGCCGGCCGGGCAATCCCCATTACCGCATTAAGGTTTGCGCCGTCATAATACAGTAAAGCTCCCTTTTCATGTAATATTTCGGCAATTTCATGTATGTTCTTTTCAAAAAGGCCTAATGTATTTGGATTTGTAAGCATCAGCGCTGCAACATTTTCATCGACCACTTCTCTAAGTGCTTTAGGGTCTACAAGTCCGTCGCTGCCCGATTTTAAGCTTATAACTTCAAAACCTGCTTGACTTGCAGAAGCTGGATTTGTGCCATGGGCCGAATCCGGCACAATAATTTTAGTCCGTTTCTGTCCACTGTGTTCAAAGTACTTCTTTATGATAAACATCCCGGTAAGTTCTCCGTGTGCACCTGCTGCAGGCTGGAGTGTAAAATAGTCCATGCCGGTAATTTCAGCAAGGAAATTTTGCATATGATACATAACTTCCAATGTTCCTTGACAAAGTTCCTGAGGTGCGTATGGATGAAGCTGGGTAAATTCAGGCATTAAAGCAATTTCTTCATTGATTTTAGGATTATATTTCATAGTGCAGGAGCCTAAAGGATAGAAACCGCTATCTACTCCAAAATTCATGGTGGAAAGCTTAGTATAGTGCCTTATAACATCTACTTCCGATACTTCCGGCAGGTCTAGGTCGCATCTTATTAGATCCTCATCAAATACTTGAGATATTTCTACTTGAGGAACGTCAGGGGCAGTTAAAACAAATCCTTCTTTTCCTTTTCTTGATTTTTCAAAAATCAACGGCACATCGCTCACTTAATCCACCCCCAGTATTTTCAAGAGCTCATCGATTTCATGTTTCGTCCTTTTTTCTGTAAATGCTACCAAAAGCTTGCCTGCCTGTTCCGGGAAAAATTTATCTAATTTAAGGCCGGGAAGAATCTTGGCATTTAAGGCTTTCTGGTATTTTTCTTCAAGATTATCTACTTCTACCGCAACTTCATTGAACACTTTTGAATTTATAATCCTTATACCCTGATATTTTTTTGCTTCATTAATAAAATACTGTGTATTTGCGATACAGTTATATGCCGCCGACTTTAGTCCTTCTTTTCCCAGATATGCAAGATATATAGTTGCTGCCAGGGCATTTAATGCTTCGTTTGAACAGATATTAGATGTAGCTTTCTCTCTTCGTATATGCTGCTCTCGTGCTTGAAGGGTTAATACAAAAGCCCTGTTTCCTTCTTTATCAATGGTTTCTCCTACAATCCTGCCAGGCATGCTGCGCAAATACTTTGCTTTCGCACTCATAAATCCAAGGTATGGTCCGCCAAAGTTTAAGGAATTCCCCAACGGCTGCCCTTCTCCCACAACAATATCGGCTCCATATTCTGAAGGTGGCTTTAAAAACGCAAGAGCGATTGGATTCGCTGCTACTATCAGCATAATATCTTTCTCTTGAGTAATTTTTTGGACCCTTCTTACATCTTCTATGACTCCGAAAAAGTTTGGTACGCTGACAACCAGCGCTGCCGTCTCACCGTCTATAAGGGTCTCGAGTTTGTCCCAGTCCGTTTCATATAAACAGTTGTATGGCGAGACTACAACCTTGATGCCGCTGCCAAAAGCATAGGTCTGCGCTGTTTCAATGTATTCCGGATGCAGGGTTTGAGAAATTACTACTTTATTTTTCTTTTTTATGCGGCAAGCCATTAATATAGCCTCTGCCAAGCTTGACGCTCCATCATAGACTGAAGCATTCGCAACATCCATTCCGGTAAGTTTTGCTATCATGGTTTGATACTCAAAAATTGCAGCTAAAGTCCCCTGACTGCGCTCCGCCTGATAAGGTGTATATGCAGTATAGAATTCAGAGCGGCTTAGCAAAGCTTTTACCGCTGCCGGCACATAGTGATCATACGCGCCGGCTCCTATGAAGTTTATGTAGTCCGCTGCTTTGTTCTTGCCGCTTAAAACCGCAAACTCTCTTTTAAGCTCAATTTCATTTAAAGGTAGTGGCAAGTCAAGATCTCTGTCTAATTTCACTTTATCGGGGACATCACTGAATAAAGCCGTTACGTCGGAAATTTCCAGCTCTTTGAGCATTTCATCGATTTGATACGGGGCATGGCTTATATACTTCACATTACTCGCCCTCCACTAAACTTTTATATTCTGCCGGTGTCAAAAGGTCGTCCAGCTCGCTTTCATCCTCCACCTCCACAACTATCATCCATCCGTCATCATAGGGGCTTTCGTTTACAAGTTCCGGGGAATCATCCAGGGATTCATTTACCTGAACCACTGTTCCTGACACAGGAGCCATAAGATCAGATGCAGCCTTGACAGATTCTACAGAACCAAAAGGCTCTCCTTTTATTATCTTGTCGCCAACCTCCGGAAGCTCTACATATACAATATCCCCCAGCTCCTCTTGAGCATGATCTGTTATACCGATTTTACCATGGTTCCCTTCAACTGCAATCCACTCATGATCCTGAGTATACTTTAAAGTTAACGGAATATTACTCATTTAACGTCACCTCTTATAATTTTTTAAAAAATTTGTAGATGTTTTTTCTGCTTTATGTTTTTTCTTGTGAATTTCTATTTCAAATAAATCACCGGCTATATCTTTTGATGGAAGTTTTACAAGAGCCATAGCCAGATACTCTTTCACATATGGCGCAAAACCGCCGGATGTTACTTTTCCCACTTCTTTTCCATCATAGTAGACTGCATAGCCATGCCTGGGCACTCCTTTTTCTAGAAGCCTAAGCCCTATAAGACGTCTCCTGTCTTCTTGCCCTTTTTGAGCAAGAAGGGCATCTTTACCTACAAAAGGCTTGTCAAAATCGATAAATTTAGAAAGTCCTGCTTCAACCGGGGTAATATCTGGCCCTAATTCATTGCCATACAGCGGCAGACCAGCCTCAAAGCGCAGCGTGTCTCTGGCCCCAAGTCCACAGGGAATCGCTCCAAAATCAATCGCCTCAAGGAACAGCTTTCTTATAGGTTCAGCCATTCCATATATTTCGTAACCGTCACTGCCAGTATAACCCGTCCGGGATAAGATCAGTCGTTCCCCTTCAAATTCAACAATTTGGAAATAAAATGGTTTAAGCTTTACTTCACCAAAAATATTTTCTATAAAATTGATGCTTTCAGGTCCCTGGATAGCAATTAGGCAACACTCATTACTTATATCTTCAATTTTTATATCAGCTATTGCAAAATTTTTAATATATTCTACGTCCTTATCCTTATTTGCCGCATTTACTACAAGCAGATATTTTGCCGGCGTAAGCTTGTAGACCATCAAATCATCTACTGTTCCGCCATTTTCGTAAGTCAGCAATGTGTACTGCGCCTGACCTTCACTAATTTTATTTATGTTGTTCGTAAGCATACCGTTTAGGAACTCTGCCGCATTCTCGCCTGTAACAAGAACTTCCCCCATATGTGAAATATCAAAAACGCCCATCTTTGTCCTGACAGCCATATGTTCCTCAATAATTGAAGAGTATTGAATCGGCATTTCGTAACCTGCAAAATCTACCATTTTTGCTCCAAGATTCAGATGCTGTTCATACAGTGGTGTTCTTTTAAGCATATAATCCCTCCCTTTCCTTTAATCAATTTTGAATTTTTAGTTATTTTAAGCACAAAAAAATGTTCTAAGTACAAACAAAAAACATTTATACTTAGAACCTCTGTCCTTTTGCCTGAAAGATCTACCTCGTCGGCGCAAGAAGCTCTCCAGAGGGCGGTCCAAAGATGATCCTTTTGCCTGAGAGTTTCACCTGGCTCGGTTTACCCCTTCGGCGCCTTTTTAAAGGTCTCTCTCATCTTTTTCATACCTGTTTTGCATTGTTATCATCATAATAGCAGGTTCTTGGAAAATTTACAAGCCCTGGATAAAAGAAAAGTCTCCCTGTGCCTTTTTTCCTTTTGTTCCTTGCTATAGAAAACTTTCCTTCAATAGTTGATACTCTGCTACCATTGTAATGTTTTTCTAAGTAATGTCTATTAATGACAGCAATATATTCTGAGTGCAAAGAAGAATCTTGCTTGTTCTTACAATGATCTTTCACTACGTCAGGATGACAGATTGCTCCAACCTCTAAAAAACATCTTATCTTAACCTACATGAAATTATCTCGAATATAGATGGCATGCAACCATATGCCCATTAAAATCCTTAAGCTCGGGTTCTTCTATGCTGCATTGTTTCATAGCGTTTGGACATCTTGTATGAAATCTGCACCCTGCCGGTGGATTTACGGGACTTGGCACATCCCCTTGTAAAATAACTCTTTTGCTCTCTCTTAGCCTTGGGTTGACTTTTGGAACAGCTGAGATTAAAAATCTGGTATATGGATGAAGAGGTTCGTCATATATGTCTTTAGCATTGCCCGCCTCTACTATTTTTCCTAAGAACATTACATATACTTTATCTGACACATATTTTACTATTCTAAGATCATGAGATATGAATATATAAGTCAATTGAAACTGCTGCTGAAGATCCTTTAAAAGATTTAGAACTTGAGCTTGAATAGAGACGTCTAAGGCAGAAACCGGCTCATCACATATAATGAGCTCAGGATTTAGGGCAAGCGCTCTGGCGATTCCTATACGTTGGCGCTGTCCGCCGCTGAACTGGTGAGGGTATCGTTTCATATGATAAGATCTTAAACCTACTTCTCTCATAAGTTCATATACCATCTTTTCCTTTTCTTTTCCGAAAGCTACTCCATGAGTTTCAAGGGGTTCGCCGATTATTTCGCTTATGGGCATGCGGGGATTTAGCGAGGCATAAGGGTCTTGAAAAATTATCTGCATCTTTTTACGCAGTTTTCTAAGTTCTTCGCCGTTCATATCATATATGTTTTGACCTTTAAAAAGCACTTTGCCGGAAGTAGGTTCCAAAAGGCGTAAAATCAAACGGCCTAATGTGCTTTTCCCACAGCCGGATTCACCCACAAGGCCTAAGGTTTCGCCTTTTGCCACTTTCAAATTTATGCCGTCCACTGCATGTACCGCTTTCTTTTTCTTGCTAAACAAACCTTCGCCGCCTACTATAAAATGCTTTTTTAGATCTACTGTTTCAACTAAGACTTCATTACTATTCATCACTGCTCACCTCTTTGCAGTACTTCCAGCATTTAACCATATGGCCTTGCTTTGCTTCGCCTATCAAAGGGTCTTTTTTCTTGCAAATATCCATCGCATCAACGCAGCGAGGCCAGAAGCGGCAACCTTTTGGAAGCTTGGTCAAGTTCGGAACAACACCTGGTATATTGAAAAGTTTTTGATTTTTTTCCTGTTCAAATTTTGGTATTGAATTGTAAAGACCGATAGTATATGGGTGAAGGGGTTCTTCAAAAATCGAGTACACATCAGAATATTCCACTACTGTTCCTGCATACATAACACACACTTCGTCTGAGACTTCTGATATTACACCTAAATCGTGTGTTATCATCAAAATCGACATATTATTTTGTTTTTGTATATTTTTCATCAGCTCCAAAATCTGAGCTTGAATAGTAACATCCAAGGCTGTCGTCGGCTCATCGGCAATTAAAAGCTTTGGGTTGCACGCAAGTGCCATTGCAATCATAACTCGCTGCCTTAAGCCGCCTGATAGTTGATGAGGATAGCTAGAAAGTCTTTCCTCCGGGTCAGGTATACCTACAAGGTTAAATAGTTCTACAGTCCTTTTTAAGGCCTCCTGTTGGTCTGCATGCTTATGAATCTTCAATACCTCCATAACTTGGCTTCCCACTGTGTAAACCGGATTCAGCGATGTCATGGGCTCCTGAAAAATCATGGAAATTTCATTTCCGCGAATTTCGCACATCTCATCATAGGTTTTTTTCGAAAGGTCTATGCCTTCAAAAAAGATTTGACCGCCGACAATTTTTCCCGGAGGTGACGGGATTAATTTTAATATAGAAAGAGCCGATACGCTTTTTCCACAGCCGGATTCGCCCACAAGACCCAGTGTCTTGCCTTTTTTTATTGAAAAGCTCACATCATCAACAGCCGGAACCACTCCTTCATCGCTATAGAAATAGGTCTTAAGGCCTTGCACTTTCAGTATTTCATCATTATCCAAACTCCCCACCTCCGATTATTGTTTCATATACGGATCCAGCGCATCTCGAAGGCCGTCTCCTAAAAAGTTGAAAGCTAAAACGACAATTAATATGGCAAAACCGGGAGATATTGCAACCCATGGCGCAGAAAATAAATATTCTTTGCCGTTAGAAATCATAAGGCCCCAGCTGGGCGTTGGAGGCTGTGCGCCAACACCTAGAAAGCTGAGACTTGCCTCAGACATGATAGCTTCAGGTATGCCCATTGTAAGTAATACCAAAAGAGGCGCCATACAGTTTGGAAATATATGTCTTATCATTATAATGCTATTTTTTACTCCAATGGCCTTAGCTGCTTCTATAAATTCCTTTTCCTTTATGGATAGTGTTTGGGCTCTTACCACTCTGGCAGTGCCTGCCCATCCGACGATACTCAGTGCTATAAATATATTGTAAATGCTTGCGCCTAATGTGTACATAACTACCATGGCAAGCAGGAGAGATGGAAATGCCATAACCATATCTGCAATTCTCATTATAACAGTGTCTATTTTGCCGCCATAATATCCTGATACGATTCCTAAAACTGATCCTATTGTCATGGATATCAATGTCGGAATAAGACCTATGATAAGAGAAATACGAGTACCGTAAATAATACGGCTTAGCATATCCCGACCATATATATCAGTCCCTAAAATATGCTGACTGCTTGGCGGCTGAAATTGTTTTAACAAATCTACTGCGTAAGGATCGTACGGAGAAATCCATTTTGCAAAAATAGCTACAAAAACCATTATTATTACAGTCGCGGCGCCGATCATCGCCATTCTATTTTTTCTAAAACGATACCATACTTCTTTTATAAAAGTGGTACCGTAAATTTCCATTTCTTCGTCATACTCTTCTTTTACAAAATCATCTTTTTTATTTTCCATCATGGCCGGCACCTCTCAATCATACCTTATTCTTGGATCAAGGTAAGAATATGCAATATCTGCTACCAGGTTCCCTATTATAACAAGGCCTACCGTAAATATTACAGAGCCTTGCAACAGAGGCATATCTCTGTTTTGTATGGCATTGACACAAACCCTGCCAATGCCCGGGATTCCAAAGACGCTTTCTGTTATCACAGCACCTGAAAGCAAACCTGCGACTTGGATTGCCATTACGGTCACAACCGGCAGCATTGCATTTTTAAGTGCATGATAAAACACGACTTGTCTTTCTTTTAGTCCTTTTGCTCGAGCTGTTCTTATATAATCAGTTCTTATTACTTCCAGCAAACTTGACCTTGTCAGGCGTGCTATAGATGCCGCAGAGCTCCATCCTAATACGATTGCAGGCAAGATTACATATTGCGGTCCGCTAAAACCTGAAATCGGCAGCAAATTTAATTTAAGGCCAAAAATATATTGCATGATAAGTGCTGACCAAAATATTGGCATTGACACTCCTAATAGTGTAAAACCCATAAAAAAATTATCTATAAAAGAGTACTGTTTTATTGCAGAAATTATCCCGGCAGGTATACCGATTCCCCATGCAATTATTATAGCTGCAATAGAAAGAACAACGGTATTGGGAAATGCCTCTAAAAGTAGATCTGTTACGTTTCTATTTAGTTTATATGACCTGCCTAAATTTCCATGCAGCAAATCTCCCATAAATTTAAAATAGCGGATATAGACAGGATCATTTAAATGCATTTCATTTTTAACACGTTCCAACACATCCGGGCTTATGTGTTCTTTCATCATTAATACCACAGGGTCGCCCGGAACTACATTCAATAGGTAGAATGTAATAATGGTTATGCCGATAATTATCGGAATTGAAATCAATATTCTTTTAAATATGTACTTGCCCATTTGATTACCTCCCGTGATATTTGATGTCTTACAGAAATGGGCTCAGAAGTATTGGTTAGAGGAGCCTTATCGGCCCCTCTATATTTTATTCTTCTACTTTTACTTCATAATAAGGCATATCGCTCCAGCCATTCCATGAAACTTTAAAATTCTTAACTCTGGGCTGCACAACGAATAAATGATCTAAATGGAATAATGGAATCCATGCAGCATCATCATAAACTATTATTTTTTCAAGTTCATTGTATAAAGCAATTCTTTCGTTCTGATCAGTCATTGCTCTTGCTTTTTCAAGCCCTTCCTGAACATACTCATTGTTGTAATTGAAAGATCTTACTTTTGAGTTTTGCTTAGAAAAGAATGTATACATAAAGTTGTCCGGATCATTGAAATCTGCAGACCAGTCACTTGTGTACATTGGAAGTTTACCTTCTCGTCTGGTTCCAAACCATGCAGCTTCATCCATTTGCACTATCTCTGCTTTTACGCTTATATCATTGAGCATGGCCTGGACAGCTTCATTTAGCTTTAAGGTATTTGGAGAATCAACAGTTTGCGAAATTTGCATTTGAAAACCATTCGGATAGCCTGCTTCTGTCAACAGCGACTTTGCCGCTTCTATATCATATGGTATGCCCGGCAGATTTGGATTATATCCTATAAGGCCCGGCGGCAGAATGCCTTTAGCAACTGTGCCTGTGCCATTATAAAGCGTATCTAGAAGAAGCTGCTTGTTGATTGCCCGCTGCATAGCTTTTCTAACTTTGACATCATCAAAAGGTTCTATTGCCTGATTGATGTTATAGTAATAGACGCCCACCCTGGGGCCGCTGACTATCTGGTTTTTCCACTTTTCGCTGTTTTTAAAATAGGGAATCTGAGAACGTGCATTGTCGCAGTCAAATACATCAATTTCACCTTTTTCAAACATCATTCTTTGTGTTTCTGCATCCGGAACTATTTTAGCTATAATTTTGTCTAAATCAGCTTTACCTTTAAAATAATTTGGATTAGCTGCTAAAACAATTTGGTCATTATAAGACCAACTACTCAGCACAAAGGGTCCTGTTCCTACTGTAGCTTCGGCTTTTACTCCAAAATCCTGTCCTGCGGCTTCAGTGGCTTTTCGATTATATATTGATCCTGCCGGAGTTGAAAGACAGGCTATAAATGGCGCAAAAGGCTGCGCAAGTGTAATTTGAATTGTATAATCATCTATAACTTTAAGACCTCTTGTAGAATCAGCGGTGCCATCCATTCTTTCCTGAGCGCCATCTATCATATTAAGAAAATCCGTATTTAATGCCTTTGTCTTAGGATCTAACATACGATCAAAAGTGTAGAGGACGTCATCTGCCTTGAGTTCTTCTCCATTGTGAAACTTTACACCCTTTCTTAGATGAAATGTGTAAACAAGGCCGTCTTCTGATACATCCCACTTTTCTGCAAGTCCCGGTTGAAGTTCGGATTTCCCCGGTTCTATCGTAACAGCTTCAACTAAGCGATCATAAATGTTCAAAGGTATGAAGTATTCTTCAGTAGTAAGTTGAACATCGGCTGTTCCGGGATCTGACGTTTTAGCTATAGTTATAACTTTTTCTTTTTGCTGGGCAGGAGGAGCTGAGCTTGAGGAACATCCCGTAAGTTGAGATAATATCAATAATAGTATTACAAAAGATACTAACCATTTTTTTCTTACTGGCATTAGAAAACCCCCTCATATTTTTTAATTTTTTAAACTAATAGCTCCATTTACACTTTACTTATAATTTTTTCCGAATCATCTCCTTCTTTTAAAAACTCTTCTACGCTCTAATAGCGCAGCCAAGGCGTCTGTTTATTATTTTGCCTTGGGCTAAAGCCATTCTGCCGCCTATAAGCACATAATCTATGCCATCAGGTGGCAATGTCGGGTTTTCAAATGTGGCTGTGTCTCTGATTTTTTCAATATCAAAAACAGTAATATCTGCATCGGCGCCTATGGAAAGAGTACCTTTATCTATGCCGAATCTTTCAGCGGGAATATAGGTCATCTTGGCTATTGCTTCATTTAAAGATACAAGTTTCTTGTTTATAACATATTCTCGTATAAATCTTGGAAAAGTTCCGGCGGCTCTTGGGTGTCCGTTGCCATTGTTTAGTATTCCGTCACTTGCAACAATGGTTTTTGGGTGAGATAAGGCTTTATCTACTTCCGAATCCCTCATAACATGGGCTACAACCAAATAGTCTGGGTGATTTTCTCTTTCTTTTTTAAAACTGGCTTCATTTAGTCTTTGCCCTTTATATTCTCCTTGAGTTATCTCTAATGCCGAATAGTCTATGCCATATCTTTCTAGAAAACCATCATCGAAAGTAGTTGAGCCAATAGATGTGCAAAAAGCATTATACGGGTAGCAGTCTATACCTATATTGATACCGGTGCCGCTATGGTAGTCTATAATCTGAAGAGCTTGCTCCATTTGGCCATAAGCCGCCATACTGCCTATGTGGGATACCTGCACTTTTATGCCGGTATCTTTTGCAATATTGATAAGTTCCATAATAGATGGCGCAACTTTATCTGCATCGTCTCTTATATGTGCGGCCACAATTCTGTCATATTTTTTAACTGTTTGGCTCAAAGCCGCCATCTCATCGCTGCTTACTCCTGGAATATAACGTATGCCAAAAGACAAACCTAGCGTTCCGGATTCCAGCTCGAATTCAAGTCTTTCGCTCATTTTATAAATAACATCTTTGCCTACGCCTTTATACTTGTCAAAATTTCCAAAATCACTTCTTAAATTTCCGTGAGCTGAAAGCAAGCCTATATTTATCGGATACCCGAGCCTATCAGCTTCATTTAAGTATTTTTCGGGATGCTTAGGGCCCGATCCGCAATTGCCTCCTACAGCACTTGTAACGCCCATTTTAAGCATGCAGTCGGCTATGTCAAAACTAAAATCTTTTTTCTTTTCATCATATGAATCTTCATGCATATGAATATCAACAAAGCCCGGAGAAATAGTAAGGTCGGAACAATCAATGTTGTTTTCTCCTTCTATTTCGTCGATTGTCAATGCTGCTATTTTTCCATCTTTTATTCCTATATTTAATTTACTTGCAATTTTGTTTTTAGGATCAACCACATATCCGTTAAGAAGTGCATAATCAAACATAAGGTGTACCTTCTTTATATTAAATTTTAAACAAATCGCTTGATAAGGGACATTCTTTCGCCGTAAATGCAATCAATTGGAGGAATTTCAATCAAGGTGTAGCAGCCCGGATTTTGTTTCAAGCTTGCCCTTGCAGCAGAAACCATAACTTGAGCTGTAGCGGCAGGATTCGTAAGGGACATCGTAAAATCCATTTTCTGATTATGAGTAATTCCTGACACGCCTTTTCTTTCTATATGAACTCCGTGGCCCATATCTATGAGGTTTTTCACATTGTCCACGCAAAATACATATGTTTCGTCTTGGTTAAAATAGGAATCATCTTTTATCGCTTTTGAAACCTCGTTAAAATCATAGCCATCTTCAAGTTCAATATAAACTAACCTTTTGTGAAGCCCCATGCCCTTGGGCACCGTCATTGATATGGCATCTTTTACTCCCGGTGTGGCTTTTACTGCTACTGTATGGCCCATGCTCATGCCCGGTCCGAAGTTCACGGTAGTTAGGCCTTTGGGTGCTATCATTTCCAGAACTGCTCTTATAATAGAGTCTGTGCCGGGATCCCATCCGGAGGCCATTATCGAGACTGTGTTCTTTTCTTTTGAGATCTTGTCAAGACTTTCTTTTAATTCTATCATAGAATCTCCATGAATGTCATAGGCATCCACTGTATTTATTCCCATATTGAGATATATAGGCGCAGTGTTTGGTACATGCCTGCTGTCTATGGCAAGTATTGCAACATCCACTTTCCCGAGTTTTTCAATATTGTCTACTACAGGAACGTTTGGAATATTGACTTTTAGTTTTTCTATAAGGTGGGCAAGCTCTACAATACCCGCCGTTTCCATGTCAGGACTTTCTTCTACGGCTTCATATACTTTTTTACCCACATTTCCAAATCCTACTATGGCAATTTTTATCTTTTCCAATTTTGCTACCTCCCATTATCAGCCGGTTCCTATACGATAAATATTTAAAAATAGATAATTTTTTATCGTATCGGACAGTCTTATATATTCAAAGTTGAGCAATAATCGTGCCAATTATTCTATTGCCGCAATGCCTTAAAACAAAAGACTCCTGGGCATTTTATAAAATTAAAAAATCCAGTTTCCCGGAAAATTTTTATCAGTTAATATCAATTCGCACAGCTTAATATATGTATTTGCTGGTATTTCCGAAAAACTGGACTTAAGTTCTGATATATGAACTTATTTGATTAAAGCAGTATGTTAAATCTATTTATAATTATATTATTTTATAGATAGTTACTCAATGACTTTTATTAAAAAATTTTTAAGGTATAAAGGGCTCTAGAAGAGCTCCTCTATACCTTTATATGTTTCCACTTTCCCAAGTTATATCTAATGTATATAAAAACCGAACGAAATATCTGGTCAAGGGCCTGTGCTGTCCATGCGCCGAAAAGGCCAAAACCCATATTAATAAATATCTTTGCAAATAAAACTCGAATTCCCCATATGCCTACAACTGTTGCAAAAAGAGGTCCTCTGGTATCGCCAGCTCCTCTCAGCGCCCCTGCCAAAATAAATTGCGTAGATTGCATTGGCTGCATAAGGGCTATTATTTTAAAGCATCCTGCCGCAAGGGCAATTACTTGGGCATCTCTGTTATAAATAGATGCTATTGGCTTACCGAAAAAGAAAAATGTAGAAGCTATTGCAATGGCGACGTACATGCCTATGCGCCGTGTTTCAAGACCGTATTTTTCAGCAAGATCCGGTCTTCCAGCACCAAGGCTTTGACCTACCAGAGTAGTTGCCGCCATTCCAAAAGCTTGGCTTGGAGAAAAGGAGAGTCCGAAGACATTAAGCGCTATCTGGTGAGCTGCAAATACTGTAGTGCCGAGTCCTGCAACAGTCCTTGCGAATTCTACCTGGCCAAGTCGAAGGACAAACTGTTCTATTCCTGAAGGTATTCCAATCTTTAGTATTCGTTCTATTACGTTAAAATCAAAGTAAATTCCCTTTTTCTCTGAAAGTGTAAGTATAGAATTAGGATGGTATATAGCCATAAGAGCCATAATCATCCCTACAAGGCGCGAAAGCGTCGTAGCTATAGCTGCACCTGCAACACCCATTGCCGGAAAACCTAGTTTTCCATAGATTAACACATAATTCATACCAACATTTAAAAGATTTGAAATCAGATTATATCTCATGGGCGTCACGGTATCTCCTGCGCCTCTTAATGCCGCACCTATTCCCATACTGATAGAAATAAATATGCCCCCTAGTGCAATAATTTGTAAATATGTTACTGCAAGAGGGTACACATCGGGTTCTGCCCCCATAAAGTTTATAACACTTCCGGCAAAAACGTATCCCAGTATACTCACTAAGGTTCCGATAATAAACGTCAAAATAAGCGTTTGTTTTACAATAGAACTTGCAGATTCGGTATCATCTGTGCCAACATAACGCGCTATAAGAGCAGTGCTGCCTACATTAAGAGCTTGAAATACTGAAAGCGCAAGCATTGTAGGTTGATTTGTGATGCCTACGGCTGCAAGCGATTCCTTGTTTACTTGTCCCACCATGACCATATCAACCATACCGAACAATGTACCAAGGAGTAATTCTATAAGGGAAGGCATTGCGAGCTGCATTATGCGCTTGCGAAGTATGCCTCTGTCACTGGCTTCATCAATAATTTCTTCCTCTTGAATTTCTTCGTAAAAATTAGGTTCTTCACTACTTGCCTGATTTTGTTTAATATTTTTTTGTTCATGTTCCATTTATATTTACCACCTCATTAACCTGTTTTATCACAGCCGAAGTCATAAATCACCTCCACTTGTTACGGCCAAAATAGTTATAATAGTTGTATTAATACCTTGCAAACAAATAATAATATTTCTTGATATAAATATTATATCATTTTTTGCAAGCTGTAAGATATTAGCGAACTTCTTAGGTATCGCCAATACTTTTACTAAAAAAAGACCCCTGCTTTCAGGGTCAACCGTGAAAGAAAGGGGGCATAAAAAATAAGGGTAAATCATTTAAGTAAGAAATAGGGTCTATATAAATTATAACATTATACAGTCTAATTTACCATACTTAAATTAAGCTAAATTTCCAATTTTTTATAAGTAATTCAAAACTTATATTAAGCGATGCAAAAGTGATTCCTTATCTCCATAAAGAAAATCAATAATAGGAATTTCAAGAGTGCTGTAGCATCCCGGTTTCTGTTTAAGACTTGCGCGTGCAGCTGCCGCCATAATTTGGCCTGTTGCCGCCGGATTGCATATAGACATACTAAATTCTATTCTTTGATTGCTGGTTACCCCCGAAACTCCCTTCCTTTCCATATGGACTCCGTGCCCCTTGTCGATAAGGCTCTTTACGTCATCTACCTTATAAACATGAGTCTCATCATGAATGAAATAAGGATCGTTTTTAATTGCTTGAGAGATTTTTTCAAAATCATAACCATCTTTTATTTTTACATATACCATTCTTCTATGAATACCTGTGCCTTCAGGTATAGTCATTGATAGGGCATCTTCTACCCCTTCAATCGATTTTGCTACCACTGTATGACCCATGCTCATGCCCGGTCCAAAGTCAGTATATGTTATTCCCCTGGGTGCAATTACCTCCATCAAAGTTCTTACAATTGAATCTGAGCCCGGGTCCCAACCGCACGAAATAATCGAGACTGCATTATTTGCTTTTGCAAGACTATCAAGATTTCTTCTAAGCTCGATTATAGAATCTCCGTGAATATCAAAGCTGTCTATAGTATTAATTCCCTGCTTTAAATACATAGGCGCAACCTCGGGAACCGAACGGCTGGGTATACTCAGTATAGCTGCGTCTACCTTTCCTAATTCAGCAACATCAGTTACAACCGGCACTTCTCCTACAAGCTTTTTTACTGAATCAACTTTTTTAGGATTTCTCAAAACTATGCCCGCTACTTCCATATCCGAGCTTTCTTCTACAGCAGGCAAAACCTCTTTACCTACATTGCCAAAACCTACTATTGCAACTCTTATCTTCTTTGTGCTTACATCTGTTGTCATTTTACTTCCTCCCTCTTGATTTAAAATTAAGAGGTCTTGCAAAAAACAAAAACAACCGGGTATACTTGCCGGTTGTTTCACTCTTGGCAAATACCTCTCTCCTGAAGTAGCTCTCCACCGAATTGCTCCGGTGACAGTCCTATACTTATTCAGCATAGGCCCAGCATGGTCTTTGGGAAAAACCACACTTCGGCAGTGTTCCCTTTCGGCTTGCTTAATCAGCTTCCCCCGCCTCTGCAAGCTTACTCTTGATACACCGCGCCTCTACCTCAACTCTTAGCGAGATGAGGCATATTCAATTCTTTATAACTATATCACAATTTGTTCGTTCTGTCAATTTTTCTCAAAATCAGGGATCGCGAAAATTTCCTTTATTATTGCTGAGGCAGCGCCGGGGGAAAATAAAAAACAACTACTTTATTTTGCACAAAGTAGTTGTTTTTTACTAAAACCAGGTTAAACACCTTTTTCTTTACTTGCGGGTTTGCATAAAATCTGCGAAATCCAAGTGTCAAAAATCGCAGAGGCGTGTGCCGGTCTTATGATAATCGCGGTATCGGCTCCTTCGGAAGTGCCGCCTACAGCTATTATGTCTTCCCCGTAAGGGATAAGTCCTGCGTCAAGAGCCATAACAGCCGTTTCCACACAAACTTTGGTACCCTGTCCTAACATCCGCAAAGTTTGGGCTATGATTTCAACAGGATATGCACCGCCAAATTTGCGGCTAATTCCTCTTTCAGCGCCTGAAAGCGCATGAGTAGTTGTAAGGACTTTCACTCCGGCATCTGTAAGCTCTTTTCTTACATTTTCGCTCATTTCCTGCTGGCCAGGTTTTTCAAAACCTGTTACATGTGTTACGCAAACAAGATTTACTCCAAGATTTGCATCTTTAAAAAGTTTTGCTGTATAGCCTTTGCATGATGCTATTACAACATGTTTTATATCATATTTTTTTATAGCATCCCTTACAACTTCAAGGGTCTTTTCAGTATTTTGTTTCCCAGCTTTTTCAAAATACATTTTCCTTACCTCCAACTTATTTTGCTAACTAATTTGCTGTTCATAATCTTGAATAATGGTGATTCCCGAGCTTGTTCCTATTCGTGTAGCTCCTGCCTCAATCATGGCAAGTGCTGTTTTGGCATCCCTTATACCGCCGGAAGCTTTTACTTCCATTGCATTTCCTACTATTTTTTTCATTAGCTTTACATCATCCACAGTAGCCCCTCCCGCTCCAAAACCTGTAGATGTTTTTACAAAATCCGCTTGGGCTGCTTTAGCCAACTGGCAGGCAGACACCTTTTCATTTTCATCAAGGTATCCTGTCTCAAGAATTACTTTTACTTTCGCCTCTGGTCTAATTGATTTTGCCGCTTTTACCACTTCAGCGATGTCTTCTTGAACACCGTAAAAATCGCCGCTTTTTAGCAGTCCCACATTCATCACCATATCTATTTCTGCGGCTCCTGCTTTTACAGCTTCTGCTGCTTCAAAGGCTTTTGAGGCAGTCAGCATAGCTCCCAGTGGAAAACCTACGGTAGAACCTACTTTAACATCAGAATCCTTTAAAATGCTTGCTGCATGTTTTACATAACATGAATTTACGCATACAGCATAAAACCCGTATTCTTTTGCTTCCAAACACAATAATTCAATATCGGCAAATGTAGCCGTAGGTTTGAGCAGTGTGTGATCTATGTACTTAGCAAGCTCGTTTTTTGTAAGCATAAAAATCACCTAACTTTCTATTTTATTTTAAATAAAAACATTACTGGCTAATATCAATCCACTTTCCCAAGGTTAACTCTTCCAGCTCCTGCACGGACAATTTTACAGCCGCATTAAATTCCCCTGCCGCAGGATATACAGTATCATATTCTTTTAGAGAAATATCAAGATAAATATCAATGGGATTTCTAAGGGCAAAGGGGCAGACCCCGCCTACCGGGTGACCTGTTATTTCCATCACTTCCTCCGGCTCCGGCATTTTAGGCTTGCAAGCAAAAATATTTTTAAATTTACGGTTGCTGATTCGCTTGTCCCCTGCCATCAAAACCATTATGTATTTCTCCTTTACTTTTAAAAGCAAAGACTTTACTATTTCTCCTTCTGTAACATTTAATGCTTTAGCAGCTTTTTCAACTGTGCTGGTATCTTCGAAAACTTTTATGTTTGCATCGATATTCTTCTCTTTAAAGTAATTCTTTACAGCCTCTACCGACAACGACTTCCACCTCGCGAATACATAATGACATAATCTGTCTCAATTATACATGGCACACTTTAAATGTGCAACTTTGCCAAGATAAAGAATGAAAATGCAAAAAGCGCCGAAACTAAATGCTTCGGCGCACCATAAGATCTTACTTTACGCGTAAAGTCCTGATTGAGTTCATTACAGCAAGAAGAGCCACACCAACATCTGCAAAAACCGCTTCCCACATATTAGCAATGCCCAATGCTCCCATAGCTAGGAAAATGAGTTTTACGCCTAGCGCTCCTGTAATATTTTGCATAATTATCTTTTTGGTATATCTTGCCATTTTTACAGCTTGAGGAATTTTAGAGAGGGCATCTTCCATAATAACTATATCAGCGGCTTCAATAGCAGCATCAGAGCCTAAGCCTCCCATTGCAATTCCCACATCTGCGCAAGCAAGTACCGGCGCATCGTTTATTCCGTCTCCAATAAAAGCCGTATTATTTCTTGAACCATTATAGTATTTAAGTTCTTCTAATTTCTCTACTTTTTCTTCAGGCAAAAGCTCTGCATAATATTCATCAATTCCAAGCTCTTTTGCTACATTTTCAGCTGTTTCTTTTGCATCGCCTGTAAGCATTACGACTTTCTTTATTCCCAAATTTTTAAGCTCTTTAATTGTTTTTGCTGCATCTTGCCGGATTTTATCAGTAATTAGGATATATCCCGCATATCTATCGTCAATTGCTATATGAACTACTGTTCCAACTATACCTTTATTATCTAAATTTGCTTCTATTTCCTCGCTTTTTAAAAGCTTTTCATTGCCGGCAAGTATTTGTTTATCCTTAACTTTTGCCATTACACCCCGCCCTGCTATTTCTTTATATTCCTTTATCTCGGAATCATTTATAGGTTTACCGTAAGCCTCTATTATGGATCTTGATATAGGGTGGTTGGAATAAGCTTCGGCATATGCTGCAAATCGCAGCAGCTCTTCTTGTGTAAATCCGTTTACAGGCACTATCCGGCTCACTTTAAAAACACCTTCTGTAAGTGTGCCCGTCTTGTCAAATACCGCTATATCAAGATCGGCTAAAATATCTATGAAGTTTGCGCCTTTAACAAGAATTCCCTTTCGTGAAGCTCCTCCGATTCCTCCGAAATATCCAAGGGGCACCGAAATCACCAGGGCGCAGGGGCAAGAAATTACCAACATCGTCAATGCTCTATATATCCACTTGCTAAAGCTCTCTGCCGGTATAATCACAGGGGGGATAAGAGCAATTGCTGCTGCTGCCAGCACCACTAAAGGCGTATAGTATCTTGCAAATTTTGTAATTATCTGTTCTGTTTTTGCTTTGCGAGAAGATGCATTCTGGACTAACTCAAGTATTTTCGAAACAGAAGAGTCTTCAAAGGTTTTCTCTACTTTTACCTTTAATGTCCCTTCCATATTAATCATTCCGGCCATTATTTTATCTCCGGTTTCCACACTGCGGGGGACTGATTCTCCTGTAAGGGTTGATGTGTCAAGATATGAAGCACCTTCTACGACTTCGCCATCAAGGGGGATCTTTTCTCCCGGTCGAATAAATATCGTGTCACCTATGTTGACAGTTTCAGGCAAAACTCTGATTATGCCTTTGTCTGTCACTAGATTTGCATAATCAGGCCTAATATCCATAAGATCTCCGATAGACTTGCGGCTTCTGTTTACAGCAAGGGACTGAAGGTACTCGCCTATACAGTAAAACAGCATTACGCTTGCAGCTTCAGGCAGCTGGTGTATCGCAAATGCTCCTAAGGTAGCAATAGTCATTAGAAAGTTTTCATCAAATATTTGTCCGCGAAATATATTGGAAAATGCAGACTTTAGAACATTCTTTACGGCTAGTATATAGGATATAACAAATAGACTGTATTCTATAATCTCAAATCTTCCATGAAGCTTAGGGGATAATATTATTCCGGCTATTAAGAAAAGAAATGAAAAAATTATGCGAAAAAGTTTCGTGCGAAATGTATCCCTTTCTTCGTCTTCATCATTAGTATGATGACTAAATGAGGAAGATTTCTTTGAAATTAATTTGATATTGGGATCTACTTTTTTAATAGCTTCCTCAGCTTTTTCTTCAAGGTCTTCATTTATTCGGACGGTCTTACTGGCAAAGTTTACTGTCGCATCAGACAAGCCGTCGATTTTCTTTAATTCGTCTTCGATTTTCGCCGCGCAATGGGGACAATCTAGGTTTTTTAGCTCATATATCATTTTAAGGCCCCCTTATATCATTTTTATACTTGAACAATCATTCAATTGTATTCCTAAAATTATTCTAACACAAGGGAGCTAAAAATACAATATTTAAGATGGTTGAAGGCATAATAAAATCACATAAATATAACTCCGGTTAATGGCATCAGGCAAATGCCGGCAAAAGATGACAAAAGCGCCAGCCTGCTGTAGCCATACTGTCTTGAAGTGGGAATAAGCTCCTCAAAGCTTATATAAATCATAATACCTGCTACTACTGCAAAGGTTGCTCCCAGTAAAAAATCATTAATGAACGGTCTTAATGCAAGAAATGTTAAAATTGCGCCAATAGGTTCGGCAATGCCTGATAAAAAAGTATATTTTAAAGCAGTGGCTTTGCTTTGTGTCGCAAAATAAATGGGCATAGCCACTGAGATACCTTCAGGTATATTGTGAAAAGCAATCGCAATACCTATCGATGCTCCAAGAACCGGATCATTATAGCCAGCCATAAAGGTTGCGACTCCCTCCGGAAAATTATGTAATGTAATAGCCAACATCGAAACAAAGCCTACTCGGTATAGGTTTTTATGTGGCTTATCATTTTTTTCTGTATCAAATTCTTCATGGGGAACGAAGTAATCAATTGATAAAGCAGCCAGCAGACCCAATGCCATAAATATCACCGAAAAAACTACCGCCCGGCTTTCTCCGGTATAGATTCCTATAGCTCGTTGAGCTTGCGGCAGTAAATCGGAAAACGATACCGAAATCATTACTCCTGCTGCAAATCCCAATGAGCACGAAACTATTTTTTCACTTTTTGATTTTGCAAAAAATATTAAAACAGAGCCCAGCATTGTTGACATGCCGGCTAAGATAGAAATTGCCAATGCCGTTAAAGCTCGTTGATCCAAGCATCCCACCTCCAATATTCAAAACTGTAAGAAAATAATTATTGCAAAAAACCCGGAAGAGGCAATTACAGCCCTTCCGGAATCATTTGCTCGTTTTTTGACCTGATTAGTTATTGTTTAATATTTCTCCAATTTCCCGACCGAATTCTATACATTTCTGTTTGCCTTCCTTGTCAGGGTTCCACATTAGCTTAATTCCATCATTTATTATTTCAAAACCGGCTTTTTGGAGTTCTTCTGTAATTATTTTGACTCCTTCTCCGCTCCAACCGTAAGTTCCAAAAGCCGCAGCTTTTTTATTTTTAAGCCCCAGACCTTTCAATACTCCAAGTAAGCCTCCCGTCGAGTGGAGCACAAAGCGGTTTACAGTAGGAGAACCTACTAAAATAGCTTTTGATTTAAAGATTTCGGTAATGATGTCGTTATTGTCAGATCGGGCACTGTTGAACAGTTTTATTGTAATGCCTTGATTTGTCTGTCTTATCCCCTCTGCTATGGCCTCTGCCATTCTTCTTGTCTCATTCCACATAGTATCATAAATTATTGTTATCTGGTTTTCTTGGTAGGCATTGGCCCATTCCTGGTATATCTTTACAATCTGTAAGGGATCTTTTCTCCATATCACACCGTGGCTTGGGCATATCATATCTATTTTAAGATTTAGATTTAAAACTTCGGTAATTTTTTTATCCACAAGTTTGCTAAAAGGGGCTAATATGTTTGCATAATATTTTAAGGCTTCTCCATAAAGTTCGCTTTGGTCTACAAGGTCATTATACATATGCTCTGATGCATAATGCTGGCCAAAAGCGTCATTGCTGAATAAAATATTGTCTTCTGTAAGGTAAGAAAACATGGTGTCCGGCCAGTGAAGCATCGGAGCTTCTATAAAGATAATTTCCTTCTTTCCTAGACTTAATCGATCGCCGGTTTTTACCGGAATAAAATTCCAATCTTCATGGTATTGTCCCTTTAAAGATTTTATACCATTGTTAGTGCAATATATAGGTGTTCCTGGAATTTCCCTCATCAGTGCCGGCAGCGCGCCGCTATGGTCAATTTCGCCATGGTTTGCAATTATATAATCGATTTTTTTCAAATCGACCTCTTTTTTTAGCTGCTCGATAAATTCATCTGCAAAGGGTTCCCATACTGTATCAATAAGCACCGTCTTTTCATCTTGCACAAGGTAAGAATTGTAGCTGGAACCGCGGTGTGTCGACAAATCTTCTCCATGAAACTTCCTAAGTTCCCAATCAATCTTTCCTACCCATTTAACATTATCGTTAATTTTAAAACTCATTTTTATCCCTCCATTCTATTACGTCTACTTATATTTAACAGATTTATATGGTCTTTGTCAAACAACCGCAAGCTCTTTTGTAACAAGTTTGTATTTTTCTTATTAGGGAATATCTGATATAATGTTGTTAAATCAAAAGGATTAGAGGTGGCAGTAAATGAAAAAAATTTTAGCAATACTCATCGCGCTAAGTCTTTTGGTAATAACGCCCGCCTGCTCGATAAACCAGAAAACGGCATCAATTAATTTGTATTATACAAATAATGACAACAGCCAAGTTTTAACCGAAACCAGAGAAATCAAATATACCAAAGATGAAGAAATTCCAAAACTTGCCTTGGAAGAACTTTTAAAAGGACCCAAGACTCAAGGTTTAAAATCCACCATTCCGGAAGGAACAAAGCTTTTAGATCTTAATTTAAAGGATAAAATTGCTACTGTAAATTTGTCAAAGGATTTTACGGGATTTCCGGGCATGATGGCTGAAAGTTTGGCGCTAATTTCTATCGTAAATACATTAACAGATATAGACGGTATCGAAAAAGTTGAAATACTTGTCGATGGTAAAGAGTTTATAGGACCGAGCGGCAACCCTTACGGTCTTTTGACTCGCTATGACATTGATCAAATCAATAATGATTTAAGTGGAAAAAAGGAAACTGTTACGCTTTATTTCCCTGATGAGCAAGCAATGTATGTTGTTCCCGAAAAGCGTGAAATTACAGTAAAGGACGATAAGTCTATAGCACAAATTGTGATTGAAGAATTGATGAAGGGTCCAACTGTGCCGGGCCTTACAGCAACTTCTATTCCAAAAGACGCAAAATTGCTGTCAGCAGAAGTAAAGGATGGCATTGCATATGTAAACTTTTCCAAAGAGCTTATCGAAAACCATGTAGGTGGTTCTACAGGCGAAATGATGACCATCGTCCCTATAGTAAATTCCCTTACGGAACTTCCCGGAATAAATAAAGTTCAGTTTCTTGTAGAAGGTAAAAAAGAACAGACCTTAGCGGGTCATGTTATCTTCGATGAACCTTTTGAAAGAATGGAAGAGTGGATAAAAAAATAGAATACTTACTGTTTGATATAGGTTTTTCAAAAGTGATTATCTAAAGTTCTTTAAAAGTGGGGCGGTTTCTGGCCGCCCTTTTTTGTGTTCAATAAACAATGCAGCTGTTAGAGGTTATGCACAGATAACATTTTCAGCTATTTTTGCTTATTAACTTCCTGGCATATTCACTTTTAGGATTATCAAATACTTTCCGGGCCGGACCTGTTTCCACTATTTCACCCTTATGCATTATATACAGTTTGTCGGCGATTTTTCTTGCAATATCTAGGTCGTGGGTAATATAAATCATGGCAAATCCTAATGCGTTCTGAAGACCCTTTAAAAGCCGCAAGATATTAGCTTGGGTGGAAGGATCCAGCATAGAGCTAATCTCATCGGCGATGAGAAGTCGCGGCTTTAAAACAAGGCTGCGGGCGATAGCAACCCGCTGCCGTTGCCCACCGCTTAACGTAAAGCATCTCCTGTTTAAAAAAGTATTATCACATGCAAGTTCCACATCTGCGAGAGCTTGTTTTACCATTGCTGTTCGTTCATCTGTATTATAGAGCTTTAATATGTCCAGAGGTTCCTTTACAGCTTGCAGTACTGTAAATTGCTCGTTTATGGATGAAAATGGGTCTTGAAACACCATTTGGATACCTCTTAGCTGGCTGGTAAATTCATGCTGTTTTATTGTTTGACCTAAGAATTCAATATTCCCGCTTTCAGGTTCCAAATAACCTGAAAGAATACTTGCCAGAGTAGTTTTACCTGATCCGGATTGTCCTATCAATGCTATAATCTCGCCTGCGCGAATACTCATATGACAATCTTTGCATGCGCAAATCTTGTTGCCTTTAAAAGAGTAGGTTTTATTTATCCCCCGGGCTTTTAAAAGTGTTATAATCCCACCTTGATTGCAGGCAACTTTGCGCTCAAGGGATGCATATTTCAGTTTAGGTTTTTGACTTTTGCATATATCTTCTTTTTGATTGCACCGAGGATAAAAGGAGCAGCCCTCCTCGGTTGCCGCCTCACTTGCCCGGGGAATTCCCCATAGATCCTGATATGGATTTAAAGAAGGCGATGAATTTATGAGCCCGCGCGTATAAGGATGCAATGGGTTTTCAAGTATATCTCTTGTCAGTCCTTCTTCTAAGATATGCCCCCGGTACATCACACACATTTTATCGGTAAGTCGCGTAATTACCGAAAAATCATGGGATATTACAATCATAACAAACCGCTTTTGGTGTTGAAGGTAAGCTAAAAGCTCGATAATTTCTTCTTTGGATACGGCGTCTAAAGAAGATGTCGGCTCATCAACTATAAGCACTTTAGGATCACATGCCAATGCCATAGCAATAAGCACCTTCTGCCGCATACCTCCCGATAGCTGATGAGGTAAGCTATCTGCTACAGAGGTACCCAATCCCACTTGTCCAAGGAGTTCTTTTACTCGAGAATCCGCGTCATGACTTTTTATTTTCGTATGACGTATAATACACTCTTTTATCTGCTCATTTACGGTCATAAGCGGGTTTAATATGTCAAGACCGTTTTGAAATACCATAGCAATGTGTTTCCATCGATACATATCCAGCTGCCTTTGTGAAAGCTCTCTTAAATTGATTTTATTATATTCTATTGTCCCCGTAATCTTTGCAGTCGGTCTAAGTATACCCATTATAGCTAAGCCCAGTGTGGTTTTACCGCTTCCTGATTCTCCGATGATTCCCATGGATTGACCCTGTTCTAGGATAAAAGATACCTCGCTTACGGCATGGGTTTCTTGACCGTCCCCGCTATAGGTTACTGATAGATTTTCAACTTTTAACATGGCAATACCCCTGTTTAAAACATCCGATTTTGGTTTCTAAAATCTAATCAATTTTGGCATCTAATATTTTTTCAAACTCTCTGCCAACAGTGGCTGTAGCAAGAACCAACAATATTATACAAAGCAGCGGATATATAATCCACCATTTCCAATAATCGGTAAAATATATGCCGGGAAAATTTAATGCATAATTTAGTATAAGCCCCCAACTTTTACTTGTGGGGTCCCCTAGGCCTAAAAATGAAAGACTTGCCTCGGATACTATGGCTCTGCTTATAAGTTTTATAAAACTTATAAGCGAAATTGGAAAAATCTGCGGCAGAAAATGTCTGTAAGTTATGTAAAAAAATCCTGCTCCATAGCCCTCGGCTACTTTTATGTAAGTTTCCTGTTTGGCTGAAATAATCTTTGATCGTATAATCCGTGCGGGCACAGCCCAAGATAAAATAGATAATATTAATATAATGTTTTTTATGCTCGGGCCGAAAAAAGCCCCTGCCACAACCATTATGGGCAAACTTGGTATAGATGTAAGTATATCTATTAGAGCTGTAATTACAAGGTCGGCTACCCCTTGATAATATCCGGATACAACGCCCAGTAGTGTGCCAAGAAAACACGCAATTACTGCTGTGCCTATTCCCACTACAATGCTGTTTCGCGCCCCGTGGCATATTTGAGCCCACAAATCTATACCCAGATCATCAGTTCCTAGTATATGGGCTTTGCCGGGGGGCTCCAAAGAAGCGCCCGTCGGCTGATTCCAGGGGTATTTTGTAAGCATCGGGGCAAAAATGGCGATAAAACATACTAAGACTATGAAAACTAAGGAAAATTTACCTGCTATTGAAAACTGTTTCACGATTTTAGGCATTTTTATCACCATTAAGTTATTCTCGGGTCAAGCCTTTTATATAGAATATCAACTGCCGCATTCATGATAATTACAAAAAGCGTTACGGTTAGAAAAATGCCCTGTATCAGCGGGTAATCCCTGACCATTACGGCTTGTCGCATTAATGAACCGAGGCCCGGATATTTAAATACATTTTCTACCAATAATGTCCCTCCCACTGCTTGTCCCAAACTGTAAAAGGCTTGGGTTGCAATAGGCAAGGCAGCATTAGATAAGGCGTGGCGAAAGAGTATACGCCTTGTGCCAAGTCCCTTAGCTTTAGCTGTGATTATATAATCTTTCGACATTATTGTAATCATGCTGTTTCTGGCTATAAGGTAAAATCCGCTCATCTGCACAACAGAGAGTGTCAGGGTAGGTAAAAAACCGTGACGTGCTATATCTAAAAGCACATCAATCCAGGAGGCATAGTCCGCAAAGGGTTTTGCGCCACCTGAAAGAGGAAAAATTCCCTGCCGAGCCGCCAAATAAAACAGGAAAAATATGCCTATTAAAAACGCTGGAATCTCAGAAATTATCACCATGATACTATAGAGGAACTTATCCGAAGCATTTCCTCTGTACCATGCGGACAAGCAGCCCAACAGCGTGCCAACGCCACCCCCGATTATTACTGATAGCAGTACTAAGGAAACAGACCAAGGAATACGGTTCTTAATAATTGTCTTAACATCACTGCCGAAATATATGCTGTACCCCAAATTCCCTTTGATAATACCCTTCAGATAGCTGCTATATTGGGCAAGCATAGACTTATCCAGACCGTAGTATGCTTTAAACCGATCAATTTCTTCTTGAGAATAAGTTACAGCAACTTCTCCCTGTTCGCTTGATAAAAAATAGAAGGGGTCACCCGGCATAATTCGGGGCAAAAAGAAGTTCAATGTGATTATACAGAAAAACGTTGCAAAATATTTCAGGGCTTTTTGATATCTCATTTATCTTGTTCCAAGTATGATAATTTGTTGTGAGTTACTGCGTGATGGTCAAAAACATGAACCCATCCGTCGTACTTTTCCGGTTTAAAGACCGTATAATCAATTGTATTGTAGATGGGCAGTATTGGTATCTCGTCTGATATAAGCTTTTGAAGCTCCATTATCATCGATTTTCTTTTTTGTTCATCAAGTTCAGCAAGCTGCTCTTTGCAAAGTCGGTTTATACCGGGATTGCTGTAACCGCAAATTACATTGGATGTGGGAGCAGCATCGCAAGCTGCGGTTGCCGCATAAACTTCCCTGAGACAATCGGCATCTGCCCCCCAGCCGCCATGTCCGATTATGGCAAGTTCATAATCACAGTTTTTAACACAGCTGTCGCGGGTTTTCATGTCTACCGAACGAACATCGATATTGATTCCGGCTTTTGCGAAATTGATTTTAAGAAGTTCTGCGATTCTGGCTTCTTGTTGGCTGTCCGATATTAGCAGCGCCAGGTTTAATGATTTATTATTTAAAAGTTCTTTAGCTTTTTCTATATCAAAATCATATCGCGTAACATCGGGATTATACCATATATGATCAATCGGTAAATATCCGGGGCTTGCGGGAACCGCCGCGCCTCGTGCTACTTTTTCGATAAGTTCGTCAACATTTACTGCATGGGCAATTGCTTTTCTTACGTTTATATCCGCTAATTCCGGTTTTTTCTCCATATTAAATAAAAGTTTATAACCCCAGAAGGCCGGACTTTTAAGGATTTTAAATTCCTTATTGTTTCTATATCGATCAATTAAATCCGGCGGAACATCCAAAACATCGATTTCTCCGTTTTCGAAAGCCAGCACCGGATCGCTTACCGGGATAAATTCAATAACATCTACCCCAGGCTTCCGTCCCCAGTAATCTTTAAATGCTTGGAATCGGTATTTGCCCTGTTCTTGACTATAATCCGTAAGTATGTACGGTCCGCATCCTACTAATTTATCCAAATCCATTATTTTTTTGGGATCATCTATGTCCTTCCAGATATGCTCCGGAATTATCCTGACAATCCCCACTCTATCCAGTACTGTAGCGTTAGGCTCTTTTACCACTATTTTTACCCGGTCTTCATCAATAACCTCTATTTTTTCTATAAATGGTTTGCCATCAATTAATAAACTGTTTGACACCGGAGGATGTTTTGCGAAATACTCGAAAGAAAACTTCACATCTTGGGCGGTAAGCATCTTCCCATCATGCCATTTGACCTTAGAGTTTAAAAGAAAGGTATACTCCCTACCGTCCGATGAGATAGTCCATTCCTTCGCCAGCCATGGAATAAGACCGTCTTCTCCTTTTTCCAGAAGGCTGTCATAGATAAGACGCATTTTAGATGCTCCAGGTCCCCGAGAATAGTGAGCAAACGGGGAAGGAAGCCCCCAATCCCCGCCTTCCAGGCGTATTACCAATGAGCCGCTTTGACTTCCGGTGCTGCCTGTACTTTTTTCTGTGGTTTTTGCGCCGCAGCCTGCCATATTTAAAATCGCCATTATGAGTATCATTGCAGCAAGCAGTTTGGTTATTTTTGATTTTTTCACATCAAATCCCCTATCCGAATGTTTTGTTTTTTGTCAGTGTTGGCTAATTACTTTAAGGCTTACCAACCTCTAGAATAATCATCAAAACAGTCTAGGCACACAGGATTATTATTTACCATGCGTATTTTATGTTCGGGAGCACCTTCGCCGCATTTTGTACATTTTATTGTATTAAATATCCGAGCCTTTTTTGGCAAATCAAAACCGGGATTTTTAAATTCAAACAGTTCTTCAACGGGGCTTTCCAGGATAGCTTTCTTGTGCTCATCCTTTGAAAGTTTATCATTATCATCCCTGGGTTTTAATACTATACGCAATTTTTGTCCTGTGTCTCGTCGGAAGAAAGTAAAAGCCTGTTTGCCTGTGCCTCGGTATATTAAGTTTCCTTTACCTAATGTACACCCTGTAATAACCTGGACTGCGTCAACGCCGCACGCATCATTTTCTGTAACGCAAACTATTTCTTCATCTTTAGAAAAATTTACACCGAGTTTTTCCCGCGCCGCTTCGCATACTTTAAATCCGATAGCAAGACCCGGGCACTCATGACCGTGAAATTCCACACATTTTTGCCAAAGCTGCTCATCCATAAAAAATCTCTCCTTGTGATTTAGTATAAAGCGATACAAATAATGAGCCAAGACTCATAAATTTTAAGACTTCATGGCTCATTACAGTCTCTGCGACCTAATTACTTATTTTTTACCGATAACTATAAACATCTCTTCGCTGTCTATAGTAAAGAAAGGTTCAAGCCCTGCCTCTTTCATAAATCCCTCTATAACATCTGCTTCAGGCAGGTCATCGTTATTTACCGCATCAGAGCTTTTTGTATGGAGCTCATTTATAGCTTTTCTGCTCTGGGAGTGAGCTATTACAAGCCTACCGCCGGGCTTAAGAAGCCCTGCCATACGAGATACCACTTTTGGTTTATCTTGAAAGTGAGGAAAAACTGAGTAGCACATTATAACATCAAAATGGTTTTTAGGAAGATGCACATCGTAAATATCTCCCAGAACAAAACGAACATTGTTAAAAGGGTGCTTCTGCTTTGCAACCTCAAGCATCTTTTCCGCAAGGTCAATGGCTGTAATTTCTCCCTCATCACCTATCATTTCATGTATATAGGGAATCATAACACCTGTTCCTGTGCCTACATCTAAAACGCAATCACCTTGTGATATCCCTGCCGCTCTAGCTATATATCTAAGTTTTGCTTCATCATGGTTGCACATCTGGTCCCATTTATCCGCTACTTCATTAAAAAATTCTCTATGGTTCAAGGGTATCCCTCCCTGTTGCCCTTATTTGATATTTCTTAAGCAGCAAAACTACTGCAGGAATAAATATTAATTGAATTGCTATTCCTGGCAGCCCTTTTGTAATACTTGCAGCAATAAAGGCGAAGGGTGTGGGGAATTTGGCACCGAAAAATGTCGTGAGCATCCATACGGCAACACCGGATACAATGCGGCCTAAAATCATGCTGCAAACTAAGGATATATAAACATTTTTGTGAAGCTTTCTATACATAAAACTTGTCACATAACCATAAGCGGCAAGTTCAAAAACCATGTAAGGCATTACCGGAAAAGCAGGAGGCATGCCGGTAAAAATAGAACTTAAAATTGGTGTCAAGGCTCCTACCGCCGCTGCAGCAGGCGCATCCAAGAAAAATCCCGAAAGCAAAACCGGTATGTGCATCGGCAAAAAGGTTGAACCAAGTCCTAGCACATGAAACATCATCGGCAGGACAATTCCGAAAGCGGTAAAAACACCTGCAAGAGCTATCTGGTATAAATTATCATTTCTCAAATTTGGCACCCCTATCTGATTATTATTTAAGAGAAAATAAAAAAACCATGAATAAAGCCGTTTCATTCAGCTAAACAGCTTAACCTTCATGGTTTGTCTACTTTATGGCCTTCATGACCATTTGATAAAATTTTAACATTTGCTTCTCTTTTTGTCAACACAAAGTTTGTCGCGAGCAGATAAAACTAAATACAAAAAGGTGGGTTTCTTGAGCTGATCCTTGTCAAGTAGATAATCTAATTTTAATTAATTAGACTGTCCACTTTGAAAGTATCATACATATCTTTCTCCTACCTTTAATATATTGGATCTACTTAAAATATATAGCAATAAAGCCCAATACAACTGTTACTATTAACCCGAAAGCCCACTTTTGCAGTCCGCTAATTTCTTTATGGATATCATTGAATTTTTCATCTACTCTATCAAACCTTGCATCAGTTTCTTTTCTTATGGACTCAAGCCTAATATCTACTCTATCAAATCCAGAATCGGTTTTATCGGATAGGTCTTTGATCTCCTTATGAACTGTGTCAAACCTAGCATCGGTCTTATCTGACAGGTCTTTGATTTCCTTATGAATCGCCTCAAACTTAGTATCAGTTTTATCTGATAGGTCTTTAACTTCCTTACGAACTGCTTCAAACTTGCTCTCGGTCTTATCTGATAAGTCTTTAATTTCCTTATGAACCGCATCAAACCTGGCATCGGTTTTATCTGACAGGTCTTTGATCTCTTTATGAACTGTGTCAAACCTAGCATCGGTCTTATCTGATAGATCTTTGATTCCCTTATGAACTGCTTCAAACTTACTATCGGTCTTATCTGATAGATCTTTAATTTCCTTACGAATCGCCTCAAACTTAGTATCAGTTTTATCGGATAGGTCTTTGATCTCCTTATGAACTGTGTCAAACCTAGCATCGACCCTGTCAAATTTTGCATCCATGCGATCTCTTACATCGTTTATTTGTTGTGATAGATAAAAATATCCTGATTCATAAATCTTGGGTTCATGAGTTTCGTTTTGCCGTTGTTCACCATTACCGCCGGCAATTTCTTTTTCTGCCACGCTCATCACCCCTTCCTCCGCTTAAAACCATTATATCATTAATTACCGTAAGTTTCCATAAAGCCTTCCATTTCTCTGTTCTTTCAAACAGGCTTAAAGCTTATGTAAAAAAATCCGGCATAGCATATCAAAAGGCACCGGGAGTGATAAGGTAATGTTAGAGCTTTCAAATGTGAATGAATTAAAAAGGCGAATAATTCAGGTTCCTAATTATTCGCCAACTCTTTTTTATTTATCTCAGTTCTTCTTCTATCACTTGGGCAACAGATTTTGCTACTTTTTCGATTAAATCTTGCTGTTCACCTTCTACCATTACACGAATAAGGGGTTCTGTGCCTGAGGGGCGAACTAAAATTCTACCTCTGTCCCCTAACAAAGCTTCATTTTCTTTTATGACTTTTTGTATATGCTCATTTGTGTCATAGCCTGTCTTGTCTGCTACTCTTACATTTATCAGAACTTGGGGGTACACCTTCATTACTTGCCTTAGCTCGGAAAGCTTTTTGCCTTCATCTACCATTACATTTAGAAGATTTACGCCGCTTATCATTCCATCTCCTGTAGTATGATAGTTTAAGAAGATTACATGGCCCGATTGCTCTCCACCCAAAGTGTATCCGTTCTTTAGCATCTCTTCTAGAACATAGCGATCGCCGACTTTAGTGCGGACTAAATTTATACCTGCCTTCTTCAGTGCCACCTCAAGACCCATGTTGCTCATTACTGTAGCTACTACAGTATCTTTTTTTAAGAGTCCTTTATTTTTAAGATATATGCCACATATAGCTAAAACATGATCACCGTCGACTATCTCTCCCTTTTCGTCAACTGCAATCAGTCTATCCGCGTCTCCATCAAATGACAGCCCAACATCTGCTCCAATTTTTTTAACATACTCGCAAAGGCTTTCCGGATGGGTGGAACCGCAATTAACATTTATATTAGTGCCATCTGGTTCATTATTTATTATGTAGACATCCGCCCCCAATTCTTGTAAAATCATGGGTGCTACTTGGTAAGATGCTCCATTGGCACAGTCAACTGCTACTTTTAAACCTTTAAATCTGGTGTTGTCTCCTATTACAGATTTCACAAAGTCTATGTAGTGCCTTGCCGCATCATCCTTTGTATAGATTCTGCCAACGTTCGGACCAATCGGTGTGTTAATAGTACCACTTTCATCATCCAGCAATGCTTCGATCTCATCTTCTAAAGCATCAGGCAGCTTATATCCGTCTTTATTGAAAAATTTTATGCCATTGTATTCTACGGGATTATGAGAAGCCGATATTACAGCTCCTGCATCAGCATTAAAGTAACGTGTAAGATAGGCTATTGCAGGTGTTGGCATTACTCCCACTTTTAAAACGTCAGCACCTTGTGAGCATATGCCGGCCGCCAGTGCAGCCTCTAACATATCTCCGGATATTCGCGTATCTTTGCCAACTACAATAATTGGCTTCTCATGAAGTTTTGACAAAACATGTGCTCCGGCGCGGCCCAATTTGAAAGCTAAAAGTGGCGAGAGATCTTTGTTAGCTACTCCTCTGACTCCATCTGTTCCAAAAAGCCTAGGTTTCATTTAATTTCCTCCTTCATTTATTGCGAAATTTCGCTAATGACAACATGAATATCGCTCGGCTCTATTTTAATAATTCTGTAAGGCCTAGAGATATCTCCTTGAACTCTGACTGTATGTTCTCCTGCCGTAAGTCCTGTAAGATCGATTTTGAGCTTTACCATGTTCTCATTTACTTTATCAATAATACTATTGGGACCGCTGACTGTCAATATTAATTGAGTCTGTTCTACACTTGCGCTCAAACCGGAAGCAATACCTTCTATAGTAACATTATCGCTATTTAAATTTAATGTTGTTTCACTGAGTTTTTCAATTTCCACAGTGACTTTAGCTGTCCTTACATCCTCGTCAAAGCTTGTAATGCCATTAGGAAAAATCAGATCTACATCAAATGTTGTCGTAGAAGTTCTGTCTTGGATATTTATAGGCTCAGTTGTAATTGATTGGACATTAGCAAGCTCCTCTTCACTGCCGGTTACGATAATCGACGGTGGATCTATCCTGACATCTCTGATGATATATCCCTCCGGCGGATTGCCTTTTATATTCGGGATAATCTGTGTATTTGCCACAGGCACTATTGGAACTGTAACTTCTACTGTTTGAGGAGTAAATGTAATTCTCTTTTGTTCTTTTCCGTTTTTATCTAAAACTTTAAATGGGAAATTGCCTATTATCGGCTTATCTTTGCCTGATACATCTATATATACAACGACCTTATTTACTGCCTCGACAGCACTGCGCGGGCCCTTAACTGTGACATATTGAGGACTAACTTGTGCTGGCCTTGCGGCAAAGCCTTGAGCAGTGGTGCCTGTAACTTCTACTGTAACAGGCCGCTCTTCTTCGATAACAGCTTCTAGTGTTACCAATATTTCTCTCGGGTAAACATCTATTAGTTCTATATTTGGCGGCACGACCACATCAACGCGAATGAGGTTTTCTCCCTCAATCCGTCCTTTCATGTTCATTTCGGCACTGATATCGTCTGATTTCAGATCGGAAACCAGGCTTCTGCGCCCTCTAACTTTAACATTCACCTTAAATTCTGCTGATTCATCCTTTAGGACCAGCTTTTCTTCATCAAGGTTTACTAGCTTAACGGGAACATCTTTTATAATATAAGTTACTTGAGGATTTTGTTCATTCATCACATATAGCCACATTAAAACTGCCAAAATAATCGAGAGGATTTTAATTGCTGTATCATCATCAAATAGTCTTCTATGCATTATTCTTCCTCCACGACGACCATATGGATGGTCTTTTCTCTTTTATTTCGTAAATATCCCTTAGCATGTTTTTAAGTGTTTCTGCATCTAAATAGCGGGTAAGCTTTCCATCTTTTGCCACTGAAATTACTCCTGTTTCTTCTGAGACAACAACTGCTACCGCATCAGTTTCTTCTGTAATGCCTAAAGCGGCTCTATGCCTTGTTCCAAGTTCCTTGCTTAAATTAGGATTTGCCGTAAGCGGAAGATAGCAACTCGCCGCCATTATCCTGTCATTTCTTATTATTACCGCTCCATCATGCAATGGTGTATTGGGAATAAAAATATTTATAAGAAGTTCTGCAGAAACCCGACCTTCTATTTTAACCCCTGTCTCAATGTGTTCGTTTAATCCAGTCTGTTTTTCAAGGACAACAAGGGCTCCTATTTGCTCTTTTGAAAGTTCTTCTGCAGCTTCTGCTATACAGTCAAAAAGTTGATTCATTTCATCTTCGGCCAATCCAAATAAGGGTGTTGAAAAAAGTTTACCCCTGCCTAATTGTTCAAGAGCTCTTCTAAGCTCAGGCTGAAATACCACAATAAGCGCTATTACTCCTACTGTCATTGCATTGCGCAAAATCCAATTTATTGTGTAAAGTCCCAGCCATTCGCTAAGTTTTGTAGAAACAACAAGAACCACCAAACCTTTTAAGAGTTGCACGGCCCGAGTGCCTCGAATCAGCTGTATAGCTTCATAAGAGACAAAAGCTACTATAGCTATATCCAGTAAATCTCTTAAACGAAAACCTTTGAAAAGCTCAAGAATCTGTAAAGACATGTTTTCACCCCATTGGCACTCTTTTTATTCCTATGAAAATATTATAGCATTTAATTTTGATTTAGTATATTATAGAAGTCTTCTGCTGGCCCTTTTACGTTTATTGTTTAAATGATATAATACTTTATAGTTATTAAAAATCAATGTTAAAAGGAAAAAGGAGGAGATTTTTTGCAGGATACAAAGAGGAATACTCCTTTTGACATATTAAAGCGCGGGCTATTGTCAGGTCTTGGTGTTACATGGGAACTTTCCAAAATCTTGGTTCCTATTTATTTTATAGTAACGTTCCTTAAGCATACTCCTATTATTAATTGGTTTTCAGATATGTTTGCACCTGTGATGGGTTTTTTCGGCTTGCCCGGGGAGGCGGCAATAGTCCTGGTTATGGGCAATGCCGTAAATATGTACGCAGCTGTGGGTGCCATGGCATCACTTAGTCTTTCTCTTAAAGAAATATCGATTTTAGCTATCATGCTGTCATTTTGCCACAGTCTACCCACCGAAACCGCCCTGGCAAAAAAAATAGGCCTTTCGGGCATAAATGTAATATCAGTCCGGGTGATTCTGGCAGTAATTTCGGGTATTATTTTTAATGTATTGCTGTAAAAAGTATGGAAAGGCGAGTGTATTATGCTCAACATATTAACCGAAGCTATTTTAGGCAGTATAAATTCAGTTAAACAAATAGCCCTTATTGTAATTCCGCTTATGGTAGTAATGGAAATTTTAAAGAGTACAGGTATATTTGATAAAATTGCCGAGGCATTTTCTCCTTTAGTCAATATATATGGAATGAAAAAAGAAGCCGGATTTCCTTTAATTATTGGGATAATAATCGGGCTTTCTTATGGAGCCGGTATCATATTTAGATCGGCAAAGGAAGATCATCTGACAAAACGTGATCTTTACTTGCTCACATATTTCTTGGTCGCCGCTCATGCCGTTTTTGAAGACACTGCAATCTTTATGGCCTTTGGAGTAAATGGCCTTCTTCTTTTTACTACGCGGCTTATTGTAGCTGCACTATTTACATTTTTGGCATCAAAATTTATAAAACCAGATATAGAATTATAATACTTAAAGAATAATACTTAAAGATCGAGGTGTTTTTTGTTTATGGAAAATAATAACTATAAGGTAATTAGTTTGCCTAAACTTAACGGGCTTACTCCCACTTTAGAATCAACTGCTTTAAAGCTGATGGAGGAGGCAGGGGAGCTTGCCCAGGCTATAGGAAAGTTCCGCGGAAAAAGTGGTGAAACCGTCTGGATGGATGAAGAAAAAATCGTTGATAAAATGGCTCAAGAACTTTTAGACGTGGCTCAGGTCGCTGTTTCGATGATGTTTGTTTTAGAGGAAAGTTATGATATAGATCTTGATGAAAAAATAAAAGAACACATTGAAAAACTCAAGTCAAAAGGTTATATAAAATAAAATTAATTCTTATGACTTTCCGTTTTGCAATTCATTAACCAGTGTTGCTAAATTTTCGTAGAATTCTCGATTAGTTTTTGTTTTTCTCAAGCCGTTTATTACTATAGACGCAGCTTCAACATTGTCAACTGAGGCAAGAGCTCTCCTTAAAAGCCATACTGCTTCAAGTTCTTCTTTAGATAGCAATAATTCCTCGCGTCTTGTGCCAGACTTCTTTATATCAATAGCAGGATATATTCTACGTTCTGCCAATTTTCTATCAAGGTGTATCTCCATATTTCCTGTCCCTTTAAATTCTTCATATATTACATCATCCATTCTACTGCCGGTTTCGACTAAAGCCGTAGCTATTATGGTTAAGCTGCCGCCCTCTTCGATATTTCTGGCTGCACCAAAAAACCGCTTAGGCTTGTGGAGCGCGCTTGGGTCAAGACCTCCGGACAAAGTACGGCCCGTTGGTGGCACTACAAGGTTGTTGGCTCTTGCCAGTCGGGTGATGCTATCCATTAAAATTACTACATCCTTGCCACTTTCTACTAAACGCTGTGCTCTCTCTAAAACCATATCTGCAACTCTTAAGTGATTTTCCGGCAGTTCATCAAATGTGGAGCTTACTACTTCTCCATCCACTGACCGTCTTATATCAGTTACTTCTTCAGGTCTTTCGTCAATCAATAGCACTATAAGTTGAATTTCAGGGTAGTTTTTTGCTATGCTTTTTGCTATATTTTTAAGCATCATGGTCTTTCCTGCTTTTGGAGGGGATACTATTAGAGCTCTTTGGCCCTTTCCTATTGGAGCAATCATGTCGATAATTCTTGTAGAAAGTTCCTGAGGATCGTGTTCCAACACAATGCGCGAGTTGGGAAAAATTGGTGTAAGAGAATCGAAATGATAACGGCAGACGGCGTGCTCCGGGTCTAAGCCGTTTACTGCTGAAATTTGCAGAACAGCTCGATATTTTTCCCCCTCTTTGGGAGGTCTTACGTTTCCTGAAATCATATCACCGGTTCTTAGATGAAAGCGGCGGATTTGAGATGGAGACAGATAGATATCCTCATCTGAAGGCAGATAATTCTCAATCCTTAAAAAACCATATCCGTCAGGTAGGATTTCTAAAACCCCTTCAGCCATAGCATTGCCATGCTCATCGGCAGCTTCCATTATTTTAATTATAAGCTCGTGCTTCCGATATTTATAGTAACCGGGAATTTTCTTTTCCTTTGCAATTTCATGTAATTGAGCTATTGTCTTTTTTTCAAGTTCTGTAATAATCAAAACTTCACTCCTTAAAATTTAGTAAAAATGCAACAAAAATTTCAATGTTCAGCCTATATAAAATCGGGCTAAAGAGATAAATATAAGTTAAAGTCAATTTTTAATAAGCAAGGATCATTTTTGATATTTGAACTAAAACAGGAAAATAAATGATGAGTGATAAAGCGCTAGGTTGGAAAGAAATTCCAAATGAAAATTAATTATACATAAGTTAAAAAAGAGCCCTCCATGGGGCTCTTTTTTAAGATACACCGAGGAGGATTTGCCTTTGCTTTAATTATAGCATCTTAGGCAAACTACGTCAACATTGGACGTGTCTCGTTTCTTTCTTGACCTGATAAATCCGTTACTATCCACAAGTTCAACTTCTACTATATACCTTTATATAGGGTATCGGTATTTCGACCTAGCCATAGGTAATTCTGAAGGCAGTGAAGGATATCACTTATATGCGCAAAAGTCAACAATGTATTCAGGATGAAAATCGCTGTCAGTTTGAACTAAATAACAGCAGATTCTATCTGTTTATGCCAGTTGCTTTTTTGCCACTAAGTTTTGACTTTATAATTATCATAGGTCTTTCTTTTGCAATATCTAAATCTTTTTGACTTGCTGCCTTTATTATGCGTTTGCCTCCGCAATTTTTGCATATAAGTTCTATTTTGTCAGTTCCAATATTCGCAGTTACAGCATAACTGCCACATTGGCACTGAATTTTTTTGTTTTCTGCCATATCATGAACATGATTTATCATTTCATACATTATGAATGGATTCGTAAAATAATCGTCAAAACCCATCTCGCGCATTAATGCTTCTACATCCCGACGATGCTTTTCGGCAATTGCCTCTATGTCTTCCCTTGGGCCAACATATCCCAGTTCATTGCCGCAACCGGCACAACAGACTCTATACCCTCTGGGCTTATTAAGAGAGGCAAGAGTAAAATTAAATTTACTGTATTCTTTGCACTGGTCACAATACATCTTCACAATGATTTCTTTCTTATTCCGATATACAATTAATGATTTTTGTTCATAGCCTTGAAACAGGCTTACGGGAACAACATTTATATTGCTGCCTTTGAACAAAGCTATGAAAAATCGTGCATCTATCATTTGCACCACCAAATCAGTAAGATTTATTTACACATCATGATGATTTATCCCTTCTACTTAGTTTTATTCTACATGAAATTAAGAACTCCTTCTTTTGTAAGCAGAGTTTTTTAATTTCTAGCTATTTATTCTTACTATAAGCGGTGCATATTTTTCATCATAAATCTCAACGGTTTCTATAATAACGCTCTGGTGAATCAAGGCTTTTCCATCTACCACAAGATATTTTACACCATTTACTAAAATATCAGTATTTACCGGTCTGTTGGTGTCTTTCTCTTTTACATATAAACTCCCATCTTGAGTAATTTCTATTTTAAGCATTTTCTTTCCTACAACGAATCTCAAAGGAATTCGTGAAATGCATGTAGGATTTGAGTTTTCAACGACTATATAGCCTCTAAAATCGGAACCTTCCTGGGGTATGTTCACAAATAAACGGGGTTTCCATTCATACCCTGCAGGCAGATTTCCGTTAATATCTTGTATATAAACGTTCATTTTATCTGTAAGAATTTGAGTTTTGATTTTAATATTTGCCGATTTATCAGGTATGGAAAAGCCATCTACATACACTACATACTCTCCCGCTTGAGGAGTTTTGATATGTATGCTTTCCTCCATAGAATCGGCTTTTCCGGAAAATGCAATTTCCTTATACAACTCATCAGTATCTTTTTTATACAGATATATATCTATATCGCCCTTTGCTGCGTTTTCGGCGGCTGAATCTATGTACAGATCCATGGTATTTTCAGGCACCTTAAATGCAGGTCCTCTGACAAGTTTACCATCTTCAACTTTTATCGTCTCCGAGATAATTCCTTCGTTTTTCTCAGCAAGGCCTGCCCCTTCAAGTCTTCCTTTGAAAACGCCGCTGCCATTTTTCAGTAATATTTCTTTTGAAAGATAATTTTCCCCTTTTTCCGCTGCAAAGGAAAGCTCTTTTACATCCGAAAAAATCCCAAAAGCCTCAGCCGACAGCTGATAGGCTGTTTTTACAGCTCCGAAATCTGATAAATTATAATCAGACACTACAACAGCTTCCCAAATTCCCGGTTTTGGCTCAGTTGCTTTAAACACCGTACTTTGTTTTGGTGAAATATAGTCCGATCCTGCTGTATCTTCATAAACCTTTTGCCCGTCAGGATCATAAACATATAGCATGGCTCTGCCCATATGGGGTAGCGTGTTGTCAATTTTTAAAGTGATATCAAGTTCTGACATTCCGGATGCTGTTTTAAAGAAATAACGCGTCCAATGGCAAGGCGAAAGCTCACCTTTTAATAAAATCTCGCTGGTTTTTCCAAGGTCATATGGTACAACTGCCGTTGTTGTAAAGCTTGCAACGGATTTTCCGCTTAATTTATCGTAACCCGTTATTTTGGTATTATAAAGCCCCGGGTTCTTCGGAAAATCATAAGAAAACATAACTTCTGCTTTATTTGTTGGTGCAAGCGTTACTTCATTTTTATCTGTGCTTGCCCACTGTTGGTCTGATTCTAGTTTTATTGTTTGTAAACTATCAGATAAATTTGCAATTAAAACTTTCAATTGAGCCTGCAGTTCATCGCGGAACATGATACCTTCTATATACTCTTGCGAATCTTTCAAACTCATGGCTACCTTTGATGTATTAAGTAAATTCCCCTCATTTACTAACATATTCCAACTTTTTACAACATCGATAAGCCCACTGCCCTGCTCTATTTCGAGATAACCATCGATTTTCCTTGCGCCGGCCTCCAGTGCTTTTATGACCGATCCTGAAGAAGTGGTCAGCCCTGCGGCTTTTGCCTTTTCAAGTATAAGCGCACAGCTGCCGGAAGCAAAAGGCGCTGCCATACTTGTGCCGTCCATCAAAAAATAACCGCCGCTGTCCCAAATATTTGCAGTTGATATAACGCTGGAGGGAGCAACTACTGTGGGTCTTGATGTGCCATGGCCTACGCCGGTATAATACCATAGTGTTTCAATGGGCACGTTAGCATTGTAGTTAATTTTCCAAAGGTTAGGGGACATATATGCGCCTACCGTAATTACATTGTCAATTCCACTCATGTCGTAAGCTGTCGCGAGACCGGGGCCGCCATTTCCTGCCGCTATAACGATAATGGCATCGCTTTTGGCAGATAAATCTTTCAAAACTTTGGCTTGGGCATCATGGCTTGCTGTAGAAGATATTAGGTTTCCGATACTGACATTTATAATATCTGCTCCTTGGCTTGAGGCGTATTCAATCGCCTTAAAGATGTTGTCCCAATTTCCATCTCCGGAAGATTCAACAGCTTTTAACACCATTATTTCGGCACCCGGAGCCGTTCCTTTAAGGTTTCCGTTTGCTCCTAGAATACCTGCTACATGGGTTCCGTGACCATTGCCGTCAAAACCAAGTTTTATAAAATTACCATTGCTTTCGATATCGGCAACTACAAAGGAGGATTTTTCAATATATTCAGTTAAGGGATTGTCAGTGCCAAAAAAACCAACATCGTGGTTTTTTGCATATATTTTTAAAGGCTCTTCATCAGAAAAGTTGAAATTTTGATTAGTGTCTACATAAACTGTGTCATATATGCCGGAAAGCTCTTCGTCTGCTACTAAAATTCCAAAAATACCGTTGCTTTTTCCGTCTCTGTTTACATCCTGGCATATAGGACTGTTTTCGCTAATTTGGCTTTCTTTAAATGTTCCAAGATGTAAAATGCCTGATTTAGTTTGAACTTCGCCAATAGCGTATTGATTTTTATCAATGCTAATTTGATATCCGTCAGGAGCAGCTGCAACTTTTGTTTCGACTAAGCCTTCCTTTGTAAAATCAATATAATCAATTATTTTTGAATTCCCATCAGGAGTTTTTTGAAGATCGGGGTGGCTGGCATCCACACCTGTGTCGACTATTGCCACCTTGATTCCTCTTCCAATTGCTCCGAATTGTGCTTTAAATTCATCTGCTTTAATGGTCCGTAAAGCCTCCTGCATTCCTATACTTACATCGAAGGTAGGTTCTTGGCCCCTGGCAGGCACGGCAAAGCACAACGTCCCGACTAATATCAGAGCAAGTATTGAAATGTACTTTTTCATAGCAATCATTCCTAAATTCATTTAATGTTTAATCAGATATAGTAAGATCATGTATGGTATCTGCGAAAAACAAGCCATTGTCATAATCGCCTATGCAAATAACTTCATCTCCGACTAAAATTTTACTAATTCTTACTTCCCTGTTGTCTTTGTAGAAAATAGTGTCACTAGTATAATACACATGCTGGTTGCTCTTTGTCCCATCACTGTTTTTTACGCTTACAACAATAACTTTTACATCTTCATTGACGTTAACAACTGTTCCGGTTAAAGTTTCTTTTACATTTTTAACCGTTACATCAATTCTCACTGCCTCGTTATTTTCCACTTCCACATCAACGTAGTAGTTTGGTCGAATTTCCGTAGCATCTATTCGCTCTCTATCTTTAATTATTTCTGTATCCCTGGTTATGGTAATTACATGCTCTTTTCCATCCTCATCCACTACCGTAATGGTATCCTTGCTATCTGTAAATGTTACTGCTTTTACTGTGCCGCTGACATCCTGTTCTGTGCTTTCGGCTACTATTTTTACAACAACATCATATTCTAAAGTCAATTCTACTTCGTCGTCTGTTTTAAGATCACTAATATCAGCGCTTTTGCCATTTTTGCGTATAACCGCATCCTCATCTACTTCATAATCATGTTCCCTGCCATTATCATCTTCAATGGTTATTGTAGGATTTTTGGTGGAAAAATCGATATCAACTATAGTCCCTGTCACTTCTTTGGTGGCAGACTCAGCATTAATTTTTGTTACTTTGCCATCGGTAATCGTTACAGTTGCCGTATCGCCGATTACCAGTTTATATATATCGGTGGTTTCTCCATCGCGAATTATCTTAGCATCTGATGCTATTGGGTAGCTTTCATATTTTTCGGTATCATCATTTTCTATTGTCAAGACCTTAGTAGAAGTATTTATCCCTCTTATAATCCCTTCAATGGTTGCAGTTCCGGTTGTAGTGCCAGAAGTAGAGCCTGGCTCTTCATCGCTGTAAGCTATTTCAATATATAAGGCTGTATTTCCATTTGCTATTATGCTTATGGTATCCCCTTCTTCTACATCAGTTAAGGACGCCTTGCTAAGCGCACCGTCTTCATCTTCTTTATATATCACAGTGCTGTAAGTATTTATAGTATATGTTTTAGTTGCTCCTGTGCTCAATTTTACTTCAACAGAGGGCAGCAATGTTGTATCTACTTCCTCAACCGTTCCTTTAATGATACTGCTTGTGATATTTCCGGCTTTTATCATATTGTTTAGGACTGCAGCTACTTGAGCTCGAGTAACTTTGTCATTTGGCTTAAAGCTTTTATCAGGGTATCCCTGCATTATGCCCCTTTCAACCGCAATCTCAATATAAGGTTTTACCTCAGGCTCTATAAGGTAACCATCTGTAAACGACAAAGAAACAGTTAGGTTAGTACGGTTTTTAGCTTCTGATTCAAGGCCTAGAGCTCTTACCGCAAAAACCGCAATTTCCGATCTTGTTGCAGCATCAGCAGGCCTAAAGTCTTTAAGGTCATCTCCGGAAATAATACCCTTTTCTACAGCTACTGCTACATATCCTCTTGCCCAAGGTGCAACAGAGCTTGCTTTAGCAAAAGTCGACGGAATGCTCTTGCCTGCCGCCTCGCTCTCCCACCCCATTAATCTTACTAACATGGTAATTAGTTGTTCTCTCGTAACAGAATTATCCGGGCCATAACTAGTATCGCTCATCCCTTTTACAATACCTAAAAGATTCATTTTTTCTATGTAGGGACGGGCCCAATCATATTTTGCCGCAGTTATGTCTGTAAATGTGGCAGCCGCGGCCGGTGTTAAGCTTAATGATGAAATAAGTAAGGCAATTGCCAATAAGGCAATAGATATCTTTTTTGTTCTACTTATCTTCATAAAAAATTCTCCTCCATAAAAATATTATCTTAAGATATTCTACAACTGTTGATATTTATCCTCTTTTTTTGAAGTTTTTGTTCTCTAATAAAAAGTATGCTCCCTGATGTAAAAGAATTTTATTGTTTTAAATATCTCTTACAAGGGAGCATACACATTACCGGCCTTTCAGGACAAAACCTTATTTAAATTACTTATACTTCAGCTCTTCACTTGTTTCCACTTCGATTTCTATCGCCACATCATCTTTTGCTTTTATTTCAGCGTAATCTCCTTCTGTAATACCTGACAACTTTTCATCTTCACCGTCAATGATAACTTTAGTGTCATTGTTAATATAAAATGTTTCAATATCTTCAGCTTCTAATAAAGCAAAATCAGTTACTTCAATCATCGGGCCTCTCATATAGATGGAAGCTTCATCTATCATTTTACCAAAAACGACAATTTTTTCGTCTACATAGTCTTCAAGTTCATCAATTTCTCCAATAAGCACGTAATGGCCTCTCTGAGTTTCGAGTTCATAGTGGCGACCTTCTATATCATTTACCCTTAGCACTCCTACAAACCCTTCTTTGTACTGGTCATGCACAAACAAGCTGATAGACTTTTTAGCCTTATTAACATCTACGACTAAACCTTTAACGGTTGTAGTAGCTTCATCAGCTCTTTCTGTCACTTGGATAAATATTACATTTTCATCTTTATCGAGAATAACTTTAACTGTATCTCCGATATTTAAATCCTTTAAGCTGTAATATTTTCCATCAATATAAACAGTGGCATGTTTTAACACATTATAAGTTACGGTTTCGGAATCATTTTCTAATGTTATTGTGAGTTCATCAAGATCAATATCTTCTATGGTGCCTGCAAACATATTCTCCGGAGCAAAAAACACGTCTAATCTGTCCATTAATACAGCCATCTCAGCCCTTGTAATAGGTTCATTCGGTTTAAATGTGCCATTTGTATCGCCTTCCATCAGACCCAGTTTTACGGCAACATATACATACCCAATCGCATCTTCGGGTATTGCCTTGGCATCTTTAAATGGAAGTTCCTCATCCATATGTTCTGTGGCTTCGCTTTCCATGTCTAATGCCCTGACTATATACCGCGCTACTTCATAACGTTTTGCAGGAGCATTTGGATTAAAGCCTTTTAGTTCTTCGGGTTTTATAATATTCTTTTCTACAGCCAAAGCTACATAATAATAGGCATCGTCCCATGGAAGTTTAATTTTTTTAATGTCATCATTGATTGTTACATCTTCTAGTTCTTCTTCGCATCCCATTACCCTTAAAGCCATTATGATGGCTTCTAAATGGGTAACGTTATTTCCCGGCCTAAATACACCTCCGGGATATCCCAAAATAACACCTTGATTGCACATTCTCTCTATGGCATCTTTTGCCCATTCAAAGTTTTCATCTACATCGTTAAATTTTGCCGCTTTTTTTAACTGACCGGGTGAAAGGTTGCCAGCTTCCGCCCCAAAAACCGGTAATGTGAAAACAATAAGCAATGCTGCCGCAAGGAACAGAACACCTACTTTTCTGCAAGTCTTCATTATTAATATCCTCCTTTTCCAAAAATTTTCTCACTTTTGTAAGTTGAGATATCGTATATCTATTTTAATGATATCAAAGGAGGAAATTAAATTAAAGACTATTTGACATTTGTAATCCTTTTTTAACTTTGCTGTAACATATCCTTAATATTTACATTGATGAAGAAGAAGCAGTTCCGGCAGTGGAAAAATACACAGAATTTTCAAGTTTCAGCCGTGCTAGATTATAATTGTATATGGCGCTCAGCCTTTGCAATTGAACTTGCTTTAGGCCATCTTCCGCTGCGGTAACGTCGACACTACGCACAAGTCCTGCTTCATAACTGAGTTTTGCAATACGCAGGCTCTCTTGGGCAACTTCCAGGCTCTTGTCTAGCACAGGTATATTTGTCTTAGCATCTTCAAAGTCCAGCCAAGTATTTCGTATTTCTGCCTCAGCACTGCTTTTTGTATTAGAAAGTTTAAGTTGCGCTTCTTCCATCGCATACTCTTTTTCAGCATAAGTAAATGTATTTGATGGATAGGCCTTGCTGCTAAGTTCAAAGTCCAGTTTAGCGATTTCGAAAGCGCCTTCAGCGCTAACAATGTCTATTCTATTGCTATTTGCCTGCTCTATTAATTCATCTAATGTCACATCCAAATTTTCCGGCGATTCTTTAAAAGAATCAGTAAGATTTATGTTTTTATCAAGGGGTAAACCTAATAGTTTTTTGAGGGTGATATAAGCTTTTTCTTCACTAGACTTTGCTTTAGATAAATCTCCCTCTGCTTTTGTAAGTTGAACTTGTGCATTTAATACCTCTGTTTTTGCAACAGTGCCGGCTTTATATTTAGCTTCGGCAATTCTAAGCATTTCCTGCTGCCTGTCTACTGCAGCTTGAGCAATTGCCACATTTTCTTTAGCTAAAAGAGCTCCATAATATCCAGCCTCGATACCGTATTCAATGCCTTTTATCGCAACTTCAATACCTCTCTGGGCTAAGTCGACTCCAATATCAGCTTGTTTTTTACCCAAGTCCTGGGCGTATTGGTATTCAAAAGTACCAGATATTATTTCTCTTCCCAGCATATCTTCTTCTTCTTTTACTTTCTTTTCTTGATATACTAACTCTTTCCTTGCAAGCTGTGCCTTTTGTAAGGCAAGCTGTGATAATTTTATTTGCTGATTATTTTCTTCTGCAATCTTTACAGCATCTTCCACTGATAAACTAAGTACTTCATTGTCGCTATTTTCCTGTGCAAAGGCTATGCTCGATATCATCAGTGACAATACGAGCACAAAAATTGCCATCTTACTTAGTAAAGCTTTTTGCATTCCACTACCTCCTCTAGTTATATTTTAACCGCTAGCCTATTTTTACACATCCGCTGGTTTTCTTCTGTTTCGCCAATTATTAGTATACCGTGACAAGATATCTTGCCAATCTTCAAAAATTGTATACACCACAGGAATTACTACCAGAGTTAAAACTGTTGAAACAGTTAAGCCTCCGATTATGCTTGTTGCCATAGGAGCAGCCAGCTCAGCACCTTCTCCTATCCCTAAAGCAAGCGGTACAAGTCCTAAGATTGTAGTCAATGTAGTCATTAGTATAGGTCTTAGCCTTGAAGGTCCTGCTTTAATAATCGCTTCTGTTCTTGACATTCCTTTTGCTCTGTATTGATTTACAAAGTCTAAAAGTACTATTGCATTGTTAACAACCACTCCTGCCAGAATAATTACTCCCATTATTGAAGTCATGTTAAAGGTGCGTCTCGTAATAAATAAAGCAAATACTACGCCGATTAGAGCAAGTGGCACGGTAAACATAACTATAAACGGTTGCTTTGAGGACTCAAACTGTGAAGCCATTACCATATAAACCAAAACAACGGCTAGGATAAATACAAGTCCCAAATCCGTAAAGGATTCAGTCATTTGTTGCTGTTCTCCACCCATTTCTATGTTGTAGCCCTCTGGCAGTTTTAAAGTATCGAGCTGTTGCTGTATTTGGCGGTTTACTGAACCTGTAGCAGCGCCTGCAACATCTCCCGTCACTGTAACCTCTCGGGTTTGATTTTCTCTTGATATTGTTACAGGGCCGACACTTCTTTCTACTTGGGCTATATCCGAAAGTGTTATTAAAGCTCCTGAGGTATTTGGAATCAATAGATTTTCTATGCTGTAAATATCGCTTACTAAATCCTTATTTGCCTTTATAACAACGTCTATCTCTTCGCCGCCAATTTTATACTCTGTTGCAGTGCTGCCTGATATTGCGGCATTTACGGCTTGAGCTACCTGAGCAGAAGAAATGCCATACATGCTTGCCTTTTCTCTGTCAACTTTTATTACAAGTTCCGGTTTTCCTTCTTCCAAACTGCTTTTAACATCCCGAGTGCCAGGTACTTTCTTTACTAAATCTACAACTTGATTTGATATTTCATCAAGTTTGTCAAAGTCGTCACCTTTTACTTTTATTGAAATTGGCGTTAATAGATTGCCGCCGGAAAAGCCGATTCCGCTTAGTGCTTGAACTTCAATCTCGGCTCCGGCCATATCTGCCGTCAAGTTTCTTATTTCTTCGGCTACTTCTTCGGAGCTTCGTTCACGTTCAGACAAAGGTACGAGTTTTATAGAAATTCCTGCTTCACTGCTTTCCGAAAATGCTCCACCTATAGACATCGCCATAGTGGATCCGGTAGTTTGGAGTATTCCTTCGACCTCTGGAATTTTTTCAATCTTTTCTATAATTTGAGTTACAAATTCATCTGTTTTATTTAAATTTGTTCCGTAAGGTAATTTAACTGTAATGCTTATAGAACCGGCATCAGACCGCGGAAAAAACTCTGTACCAACAAATGGGACTAATGCTATGCTGACTACAAATAATCCAACCGCTCCAATAACTACCATTTTGCGGTGAGAAAGTGCCCATTTTAGCAAACCGGCATATCTTACTTCTACTCTTCTATAAAATCTTGCAAAGGCACGAAGAGGTGCGCTAAAAATGCTTGTCTTATTTTTAGCATTCTTTTCTACTGGTATCTCGTCTTCAGTGATTTCAACCATAAGTCTGGAAGATAACAGCGGAACCACCGTAAGAGCTACTGCCAACGAACACAACAGTGAAAAAGTGACAGTTAATGCCAATTGGTTAAATAATTGGGCTGTTATTCCTTGGACAAATACCATCGGCAAGAATACTGCAATGTTTGTAAGAGTAGAAGCGGTTACTGCCACCGCAACTTCATTTGTGCCGTCTAAGGCAGCTGTTACAGGGTCTTCGCCTTTTTCTCTGTGGGCAAAAATGTTGTCTAAAACAACAATGGAGTTATCCACTAACATTCCAACGCCTAAAGCAAGTCCTCCCAAGCTCAGCATATTTAAAGTAAACTTACTGAAATAAATAAGCACGAATGTAGCTATAATAGACACCGGAATTGAAATACCAATAATCAGCGTGCTGCGGAAGTGCTGGAGGAAAAGGTATATGACAAATATCGCTATTATTCCTCCCATTACTGCATTGCTTTCAACATTGTTAATCGACATTTGAATATAGTCGGATTGATCTAAGATAGGATCATATCCAATATCTATAGGAAGCTCCGATTTTATTTTTGCAAGCTCTGTTTTTACCTTCTGAGCTACTTGAACCGTGTTATAACCACTTTGTTTTTGGATACTCAGTGACAAACATGGTTTTCCATTGTAGCGTGTTATAGTTGTAACATCTTTGTTTGTATCTTTTACTTCGGCCACATCTCTTAACAATATCGTTCCGCCTTGAGGAAGAGTAATCGGCAAATTTTCAATTTCGGAAACATCTTTAAATTCTGCTTCAGTTCTAAGTATATACTTTTTATTACCCTGATCTACGTTGCCGCTGGGAAGATTGATATTTTCAGCTTGAAGCTTAGCTGATATCTGGCTCATGCTAAGACCGTAATAAGCTAATTGGTCTGGGTCTACCTCTATACTTATTTCTCTTTCAGGAGCCCCCATAATATCTACAGATGCAACGCCTTCTATACGAAGCAGTCTATTTGAGATCGCATCTTCCGCTATATCATTTAGCTGCACAATATTGTCTCCGCCGTATAGAGCTATTTGCATTATAGGCATCATTGTAGGATCGAACTTCATGACCATAGGTTTTTGGGCACCCGAAGGCAGAAAGCCCCTTATCATATCGACTTTCTCTCTCATGTCCTCTGCCGCAACATCCATATTAGTGCCCCAATTAAATTCCACCATGACCATAGAGCTGCCTTCACTGCTGAGTGAAGTTATGTTCTTGACATTACTCAATGTGGCAAGAGTCTGCTCCACGGGCTTTGTTACCATACTTTCAACTTCTTCGGAAGAGGCGCCGCTAAATTGTGTCACAACCACTCCCATAGGAAGGGAAATATCCGGAAGTAAATCTATCCCGAGTCTTGCAAAAGAAATACCGCCCAAGACTATGATAATTAAAATTATCATAAGGGTAGTTACAGGCCTTTTTATTGAGAACTTTGCAAGATTCATTTTGATTCACCCCGGCCCTCTACCTTGACTTTCATACCATCAGTTACGAATTCTTGTCCTTCAACTATTATTTCCGTCCCCGGTTCCAAACCACTTTTAATAATCGCCTTCCCCATGGACACAGGGCCAACTTCTACATTTAGTGCTTTAGCAACATTATTTTCTACAGTATATATTGTCGAGGTGCCGTTGTAATATACAATCGCGTCTTCCGGGACTGTTACAGCATTTTCATGAACTGCCACTGTAAGTTTAACTCTTGCAAACATGCCTGACTTTAAAATATTATTTTCGTTTGGCGCTTGGACTTTCACGGGATATACTTGTGTTCTTGCATCTTTAAAAGGGCTTACGCTTACGACTTTGCCTTTTAAAGTTGCATCGCCAAGGGCATCAGCACTAATTTCCGCTTCTTGTCCTACCTTCAGGCCTGTTACCTTGTCTTCTGTAACATTTATTTGTATTTCAACGGTATTTAAATCGCCCACGGTAGCTACCGAATAGCCTGCAGCCACTAATTGCCCTACCTTAGCAGTAATGGAACCTATTACTCCATTAACCGGCGATGTTATAACGCAGTTATCAAGAGCTGTTTTTGCTGCAGAAAGTGCTGCTTCTGCCTGTTTTACTTGGGCACTTGCCAAATCAATGCTCCCTGGAGCTGTTTTTTCTTTTGTAAGTTCAAGTTGGGTTTTTGCCGATTCGTATTGTTCTTTTGCCACCTTGTATTGAAGTTCCGCAGCCTCAAACTGCTGCTGGGTGATAGCTTCCTCATCAAGGAGCGTTTTCATGCGCTCATAATTTTTCTCCGCATTATTAAAATTAGCTTCCGCTTGGGCTACTGCTGCTTCAAGCTGAGCAATTTGCTGAGGAAGTTGGCCGTTTTTTAAGTTGTTTAATTGAGTCATTGCAGCTTCGTAAGCTGCTTGAGCCTGATTTACCTGTGACAGGACATCTTTTTGCTCAAGCATAATTATGGTTTGACCTGCCTTTACTGAATCGCCTTCTTTCACTAAGATCTGCTCCACTTTACCACCCATCTTAGGTACAATGCTTATTTCGTTAAGTGCTGCTATCTTACCCGGAAAAGTTCGATATTCGGGCAAATTTTCTTGTTGTGCTATTGCCACTTTTACAGGAACAATTTTTTCTTTTTCTGTGCTGACAGCGGCATTTTGTTTATTGCCACAGCCGGATATTATCAAGCTAAATATTAATGTAAATGCAAGTATATATATTGCAAATTTTTTGCTCCTCATTTTATGATACACGCTCCTTTTTTAATAACGTTTATTTAAAGTTATTTTTATATTTTACTGAGAACCCTCTACAACAAGTCCGTTTGCAACTATTTCTATTAAGAGTTGAACCATTTCTTCAAACACATCTGGGTCAAATGCTTTTTTGTGAAGTATGGGGTAGTATAATGTTTGCAAAACAGCAACAATAACTTCGGGACGATAATCGGTTATTATGCTCCCTTCCTGTTGCCACTTCTTAATCAGTGGTAAAAAATCATCTACAAACCGTCTGTTGCATTCTTTGATTTTTTCAACAGGAATTTTTCTGACTAGAAGATCTACCTCCTCTTCTAAAAACATTTGTTTGATTATGGGGTTTGTATTTATTACATGCAAAATCTTTTTAAAAAAAGCTTTAAAATCTTCCCTGGTAAGATGTCCAATATCTTTTTCCTGTTTCAAAAAATTTTCTTTTATGGCTTCTCCTTCGTTATTTATAACCTCAAGATAAAGCTCTTCTTTTGAATCAAAAAAAGTATAAAAAGAGCCTTGGGCTATTCCTGCCGCTTTTGTCAGGTCTTCTATACTTGTCCTTCTTAGGCCGTATTTTCCAAAAAATTCTCGGCCTGCACTTATTAATTTGTTCCGTATAATCTGTTTTTCTTTGTCGCTGAACCCCCTTGCCATTTCTTCACCTCTTGTTCCTTAATCATGAACCAATGAATAAAAAATATTTATATTCATCTCATTCTATCTTCTGATGCTTCTTTTGTCAAGATTGTGTTGTTGTATAGTTTAATTTCGATTTTATCAATTATTCCGATTTAATTTTTTCACTATAAAATAAATTACAGCACAAACAGCCACAAGTACAAAAGAACCCGGTCCTAAAAGCTCGTTTATATAAATCAAGGCTTTTTCTCCCATGCTGTAAATTACTGCTCCTTCAATAAAGAATCGGGCACTTCTGCTGAGAAATGCTGCTATAAAGAATGTAGCAAATCTCATATGAAATACGCCCGATGCAATTGTAAAAACTTTATAAGGAATAGGAGTGAACCCTGCTATAGCAACAGCCCAACCGCCATAACGAGCAAACATATCTTCTATTTTATGAAAATTATTTTGTTTTATAAATCTGTATAAAATCGGCCTACCGGCTTTTGCTCCTATAAAATAGCCAAAAACTCCTCCGAAAGTTGAGGCCAAAGAGGTAATTGCCGCATAATAAATGGCTTTATCAGGTGAAAAAATCGACAGAGGCAGTAATACTGCATCAGGAGGCACAGGGAAAAACGAAGCTTCAAGAAAAGATAAAATAAATAGTCCCCATGCACCGTTTTGTACAAAAAAGTCCTTTGTTCCTTCGATAAAATAAAAGATGTCTTCCATGTCATCACCACTTTTTAAAATTTCTGCAAAATTTTAAATAAGCCAAAATAGAAATTGACTCTAATGCAGAAATCTTTTTTATCCATTCGCTTGCTATTTCAGTATGCGTGTATTTATATGTTAAAACTCGCTTTTTGAAGTGGAATCAAAATTATATACCAAAAAAATAATATCATATTAAATAGTCCTTAACAACAAAAGTCTTGCTATAGCAAAAAGGCATTGATTAAATTATGGCTAAAAAGCCTATTACTTCGACCTAAAATACTATTTTTAAGAATGGTTTCTATGGGAAAATTTTTAATATATAATGATTTATAAGGGAGGGAGTTAAATGAATATGCTGACAATAGGCAAAATGGCGCGACTTAACAATATTTCTGAGCAAGCCCTGCGATTATACGACAAGATAGGGCTTTTAAAACCTGATTATGTAGACGAACAGACAGGGTACAGATATTACAATATAAAGCAATGCGCGCGCCTTGACATGATAGCATATATGAAGGAACTGGGAATGAGCTTAAAGCAAATTAAAGAACATTTAGACAGAGAAGATGTAAATGTAATACTTGAGGTCTTGAGGCTGCAAAAAATATTGATCGACAAAGACATTGAGGAGCTTTTTCGCAAACAGAAAGCCATAATCAGATACATTGAAAACTATAACCGCTATCTAAATTTTCAAAAAGAAAGCTTTAAAGGACCAATTGTAGAGCACATTCCTTCTCGAAAAATCTATTGTTATAAATGCAGTAAAAATGTTTATGAATGCAAAATGGACAGCTATGAATATATCCTAAGGGAACTTAAAAATCATATAATCCTTCACGATTTGCCAAGTATATATTTTTGTAATGTAGGTTCGATAATTCGCAAAAATACATTAGAAAAAGAGGAACTTGCCTCAAATGAGATTTTTGTATTTGTTGACGACGAATTTACTTCAGATACCGGTATAGAAAAAATTCCGGAAGGAGATTTCGCCTGTATATATTTTAATGATTTTAATTTTGAAAAGGAAAAGGAATGCGCCGGAAAGCTTATACGTTATATTAAAGAAAATAGTTTTGAGATTATCGGAGATTATGTATGTGAAGTAATAGCTGAATTGCCTATTTTTCCTCATGACAGCAGGAATATGTCCGTTAAACTGCAAATCCCAATAAAAATTTAACAAAATTCTTGACTCTATAGTTGGTATAAGGTTTATGCTTAAATAAAGATAATATTTCAAATTTTGAAAGGGGATTTGTTGTATGCTGGAAAAAGTAAGGGTAATTCAGTATGGTTGTGGCAAAATGGGAAGGGTATTCTTGCGCTATCTTTATGAAAAAGGAGCAGAAATTGTCGGAGCAATTGATATGAACCCTGATGTAGTAGGCAAGGACGTAGGAGAGGTAGCAGGGCTTGGCTGTAAACTTAATGTGCCCGTTCGCTCCGATGCCGAAAATGTATTTGCGCAGTGTGATGCCCACGCATGTGTAATCGCCACCAGAAGTCTTCTATCTGAAGTTTATGATGCTTTTGAGCTTGCGGCCCGTTATGGTGTAAACGTCATAAGTACTTGTGAAGAATCTTTTTATCCCTGGAACACTTCACCTGCACTGACAAATAAACTAGACAGGCTTGCAAAGGACAATAACTGCACATTGGCCGGTTCGGGTTATCAAGATGTTTTTTGGGGCAATCTTATAACATCTATTGCCGGAGCCACTCATCATATAACAAAAATTGAGGGTTCTTCCAGTTATAATGTTGAGGAATATGGTATTGCACTAGCCGAAGTGCATGGCGCTGGACTTAGCCCAGAAGAATTTGAAGAGAAAATTGCAAAAAATGATTCACTGCCATCTTACATGTGGAACACAAACCAATGGCTTTGTTCGCAACTTGGATGGAGCATAAAGTCTATGAACCAAAAACTTATACCTCTATTTCATGATAAAGACGTCTATTCAGAAACTTTGGGAAAGACCATAAAAGCCGGCAACGCTTTGGGCATGTCTGCAGTAGTTACTACTGTCACTAATCAAGGGCCTATCCTTGAAACCCAATGTATTGGAAAAGTATATCCGGAAGGTGAAGTAGACACCAATTTATGGACTATATATGGAGAACCAAGTACCACATTAAAAATAGAAAAACCTGATACCGTAGAGCTTACCTGTGCAACAATCGTCAACAGAATTCCTCAGCTGATAATGGCTCCAGCAGGGTATTACACAACCGAAAAAATGCCTCCCGCAAGATACCTTACTTATCCGATGAATGTATATGTAGACGATTTTTGGTGCTAATTAAACGGTCACTTACAAACTTATGAGTAAAGCCGGCACTTTTTAGTGCCGGCTGTCATCTTTTTATGTGCTCATCCAGTTCCATACTTTGCTTTCTTCTTCTGCGTACCATTCTTCTGTACCTGTTAGGAAGCGATAAACATTATCTAAGGAGCTCAGATGCACTTTTTCCTCTTCCATTAAAAGTCTGAAAAATTCTCTTTCCCGTTTATCTTCAACTTTTTCGGCAAATTCTTTGTACATATTATAACCTTTTTTCTCCATCTCCATTGCCAGTCTGTATCCCTCAATGTTATCCAGAGGCATGGCTTTTTTATCTTTATCAAGCTCATAAAATATCTTTTTTACCTCAGGCTCTAGAGAAAAAGCCGGCCTGCTTGAAGATTTTACTTCACCACCGCTTTGCAAACTTTCATAGATTTCCTTGATTCTTTTTGCGTGTTCGTTTTCTTGAATTGCCAGTGATTCAAAAAGTCTTTTTGCTAAAGGCTGATTTGTTTCTTTGGAGATTTTTGTATAGAATTGGTAGCCGTCTTCTTCGAATTTTAAAGCAGCTTGTAAATATTCATCCATTCTTTTCATCTCCTTTTATATATTAATGGTTATCATTTATATTATTCTACATCTCTTTCTTATTTCCTTCACCTAATAATATACATATTTCTTTTTCCTTACGAATTTTTTGTATAGTAATGCTCCGGCAATAAAACCGAAAATATGAGCCCACCACGCTACTCCGCCTATTACATTTCCGGAAATTCCGGACATAATGCCGGAATTAACTTGAGTTATAAACCAAATTAGTAGAAAAATAGAGGCGGGCACGCGTATTATAAACGGAAAAAATGGAATAAGTGTTATGATTCTTGCAAAAGGAAACATCATAAAATATGCTCCCATAACGCCTGCAATAGCACCGGATGCACCAACTGTCGGCACAGTCAGCAGTGGGTTAAAGGCAAAATGGGCAATGCCTGCTATAAGACCGGTTAAAACATAAAAAATCAGAAAGCGAATAGGTCCCATATAATCTTCAACATTGTCTCCGAAAAGCCAAAGAGACCACATATTGCTGATTAAGTGTGAAAAATTCCCGTGTAGGAACATACTTGTAAAAAGTGGAATATAGCTCATTGGATCTTTCCAGCCCGCAAGCAGTCTTGCAGGGATGAAAGAATAAGTAAGAACCATCTTTAAAGCTTCATCAGGCGGCATTATAAGTTGATTCAAAAATATTACTGTATTTATTATTATTAATGATAAAGTAGCTATGGGAACTCTTCGGCTTGATGCGGTATCTCTCAGGGGAAACATATCATTAGCCTGCCTTTCTTTGCCGGTTTTCTAAAACTCTTATTAATTACTATTATAACTTAAAAAGAGAAGTTATGCCAAATTAAAAAGACTTCTTTGTAAGAAGTCTTTTTTGATAAATTACTATTTTCTATTGGCTGGTTCGATATTTATTTTTTTACCCTTTATTTGATTGTTCTTCATAGTGTGAAGAACATCGGAAGCGTATTCTGATGGAACATCAACGAAAGTAAATTTATCATAAATGTCTATACTGCCGATAAGTTTACCTGGCATTCCGGTCTCACCGGCAATTGCACCAACTATATCTTTTGCGCGTATCTTTTGGTTTTTTCCGATATTGATAAAAAGTCTTGTCATCTCCGAAGATTCCTCAGTGTTTTCAAATGATGGGCTGAAATTTTCCCCTTCATCTTCTCCACTCTTACCTAACGCCATTTTTAGTAAAGATGCGGCAATATCTAGTGAAGTATACTCATCTTCCATTTGTTTTTCAATCCATTGGGTATATTTCGCAAGTCCTCCATCATCTATTGTCTGTTTTACCTTGTCAAAAATCAGGTTTACCCTGGTTTCTTCAACATCAAAGAGTGAAGGAATTCCTCTGCGCATAATGCGGGTATTGGCATACCTTTGTATGTCTTTTAGTTTATATGCATCTTTTCCGGTGGCCAATGTAAAAGCTTTACCCGACCTTCCGGCCCGCCCTGTTCTGCCTATTCTGTGCACATAGTATTCATCGTTTTGGGGCACATCAAAGTTTACAACCACGTCTACATCATCTACATCAAGTCCTCTTGCAGCAACATCTGTTGCAACGAGTATATCAATTGCGCCGCTTTTAAATTTTGACATAACCCTGTCCCGCTGAGCTTGGGACATGTCGCCATGCAGACCCTCTGCCGAATAACCCCGTGCCTGAAGCTGCTCTAAAAGCTCATCTACACGCTTTTTGGTATTACAAAACACAAGTGCCAAATTTGGATTGTAGAAATCGATTAAGCGGGATAGAGCCTCAATCTTGTCCCGTTCCTTCACTTCAAAATAGTACTGTTCTATACTGGGAACGGTAAGCTCTTTATGGACAACCCTTACAAGTTGTGGATTGTTTAAATATTTGTCGGCAAGTTCCAAAATAGGTTTGGGTATAGTTGCTGAAAACATTAAAGTTTGCCTTGTTTTAGGGGTATCTTCCAGAATCTTTTCTATATCTTCCCTAAAACCCATATCTAACATTTCATCTGCTTCATCCATTACAACTATTTTTGTGCTTTTAAGTTTAATTGTGCGCCGCCTCATATGATCCATGACTCTACCGGGAGTGCCTATAATAACCTGTACGCCGTTTTTTAAGGCGTGAATCTGTCGCTCTATCGGCTGGCCTCCATATACAGGCAGCGTCTTTATTCCTTCTTTATATTTAGAAAGCGCTTTTAACTCTTCCGCTACCTGAATCGCAAGTTCTCTTGTAGGGCATAAAATTATTGCCTGCTGGCTTTTATCATTCGGGTCTATCATGTCTACTATAGGCAACCCAAACGCAGCAGTTTTGCCCGTCCCCGTCTGTGCCTGGCCTATAACATCTCTTCCTTCGTAAATGAAGGGTATGGCCTGGGCCTGAATTGGTGTTGTCTCCTCAAAGCCCATATCATTTATGGCTCTGAGCAGTTCTTTCGATAAATTTAGTTCTTCAAATTTCATTTGTGACATTAAAAAATCCTCTCATATTTTCTTTTGTTGACATTGACTAAAATATATTAAAATGGTCAACGTTACAATTATACCAGCATATCGTTGATTTCACAACTATTATTTTTCATATTGATTTAAATTTAGGAAAAACCTTACTTTCTCACCTAAAAACCAAATATCAAACCATAGAACCCTGTAATTATGAGTAATACAGGGAATATTTTTTGTCAAATTTTAATCTTTTACTT
>NZ_MPPE01000017.1:0-11560 GCF_001896645.1 Tepidanaerobacter sp. EBM-49 | reverse complement strand
GTCCTCAGTTTATCGGCGGAACCTTCATGCAGCCGGAAGAATACGATCAGCTGATAGAAGATCCTGTAGGATTTATTGCAGAAACCATACTGCCTAGGGTGTGCACTAATCTGGAGACAAAAAGAAAGGCCATGGCTACATGGGTAAGAGTCGGTATGGAACTTGAGAAAGGCGCTCGTTTAGGCGGTGAAGTCGGCAGAATCTCTGCAGAGTTAGGTTATCCATATATCCCCATGGGCTGGGCATATGCCCCAATGGATATTATCGGAGACTTTTTAAGAGGCATAAGCAATGCCGCTCTTGATGTTAGAAGATACCCGGATAAGATCAAAAAAGCCGTCGATGCTCTTACAGAACCGGTAATCACGTATGCTTTAGACGCATGTAAGCCGATAAATGCAGAAGTGGCTTTCATACCATTGCATTTAAACGAATACTTATCGCCTAAACTTTATAATGAGTTTTACTGGCCTTCGCTAAAGAAAGTCATTATAAGGCTTTATGAAGAGGGCGTCAAATCAGAGGTATTTTTTGAAGGACATCATGAGCCTCATCTAGAGACCATTTTAGAACTGCCTAGGGGATGGGGAATAGCATATTTCGAAAAAACTGACGTTGTTAAGGCAAAAGAAGTATTAAAGGATCATACATGTGTAATGGGCGGCCTGCCTATAAGTTTATTAGTCAGTGCCACGCCGCAAGAAATCGACGAATATGTTAAGACCTTACTCGAAAAAGTAAAACCAGGCGGAGGATTTATATTGGCTCCGGCTGTCGGAACCGCTCCGGCAATTACGCCACCCGAAAACATACATGCCTTAATTAGCGCAGTGGAAAAATACGGTTAATTTGCGCAAATACTCCAAAAGCTTGTTTAATTGAAAGGGATGAGCCGTTATGGAAAAAAAGCCACTAAGCAAAGCCATAAAGACATTCTATGGCATCGGAGATTTTGGTTTTGGTTTGATGGCATCAGTTGAACTTTATTTCTTTGTATTTTTCCTGACCAATGTTGCTAAACTTTCATTGCCGACAGTTGCTCTCATCAGTTCGATAACGAGTATCGTAGATGCAGTGTCATCACCTTTTTATGGAGCTATAATCAGCGGCACTAAGCCTTTAAAGTGGGGGCGAAATCGTTCTTGGATATTGATAATGCCTCCGCTTGTCGTAATCTTTTATATATTCCAATTTAGCAAGATCGGTCCGGAATCAGTAGCCGCACTGATTATCTGCGCCGGTTTTATTCTAAGCCATATCGCATGGAACCTGCCCTGGGTAGCAAATGTTGCACTTATTCCGGTACTTGCCAGTGACCCTGATGAAGCAGCATTACTGGCATCAAGACGTGCTACTTGGACTGCTCTTTCAGGAATAGTATTCTCTTATACCGGAGCACCCTTGGCAGAGTATTTTGGCAGGGTTACAAACAATGAAGTATTGGGTTACACCATTCTGGCAGGGCTTACAGGTTTGATTATGATGATCTGTTACTGGATCGTTTTTAAGATAACAGAAGGCTATGAGCCTACGGGAACTGCAGCTCAAGACACAACTCAGGCTCAAAAAGTTTCACTAGCTGCTATGGTAAAAAGCCTTGTCCAAAATCCGCCCCTTATTGTGCTGTTGATATCAGACTTTTTCAGGAACATGGTCCTCTTTGTTATGACAGCAGCTGCAGCTTATTACTTTACTTATGTAGCACAAAATATGGGACTATTTTCAGCATACTTACTAATAGTATCTATAGCAACTATGATAGGATCATACTTTGCAGGTTCAGTTGCAAAGAAAATGTCATCGCGGAATGCCACCATCTTTGGTCTGTATGCCTTAGGCATATCGCTTATAATATGTAAATTCGTAGCACTAAATGTTACTATGTTTTTCATTGTAATAACTATATCTAGTATATTTACAGGAATTCTAACATCGGTAACCGTAAGCTTATATTCTGATGTATCTATTTATGCTTACTGGAAAACAGGAGAAGACGCATCTCCCTTTGTTATGGGCTTGATGACGGTAGCTTTAAAGCTTGCAGTTATATCCAGAGGAACGGTAATTCCTTTTGTCTTGGCGTCGGTAGGATTTACCCCGGGAATAGATCCTGCCTCAGCTACTGAAGCACTTAAGATAGGCGTAATAAATGCTTTTCTATTCATACCCGGAATCTTTGCATTAATCGGCGCTGTAATACTGCACTTAGGTTATAAGCTGACGCGAGAAAAAGTTATAGAATATCAAAACGAAATAAATAAAAGATTGGCTCAACAGGCTTAAATAACAAAAGCAAAAGAGGTATGCCTTTAATTTAAAGGCATACCTCTTTTTTCGCTTTAGGACTACACTTGAAGTTTTCGTATTTCTTTGTCAATTTTAAGCACAGATGCTTCGATATTTGTTATATAGAATAGCTCAAAATTCGGACTTTCGGGCGAACCATAAATGGCAGCAAGGCTGGGAGCAACAGCAAATGCCTGTTTTTTAGCTTCTATGTTCTCGTCAAACACAGCTCTACCGCTTATGCGAACCCACTCATCTTTAGATATCATTGCGCAAATTTCTACGGCAGGATTTGCATTAAGCTGCCTATAGACATTTTTGTGATTGCCCGTGCAAAAATACAGCTTCCCGTTGTAATTCATGACAAATCCAAACGGGCGAACTTTAGGTTTATCACCGTCAACAGTTGCCACATAAAATACAGAAGCATCTGTCAGCATTTTTAATAATTCTTCCATCTTCCTCACCCCTATTTTTATTTAATTATTACTTATTACTTAATACTATCTTATTATCAAGTTCGCTATTTTCATGATATATCTTAGATAAGTAACTGTTATCTTCACTCATTTCCTTTTTTTGATTTATCATATCAATAAAGGCTTCAAGTCTTGTTCCGACGCCGGCTTTAGCTGAATGTTCATCTAGCACCAGTGTCATTACCGGAATTGAATAATCTTTCGCGACTCGAGGTATTGCGCTTTTTGCAACAATTTCGGGCATGCAGGTAAAAGGCAGAAGATGTATAACACCATCAAAACCATTTTTTGCAAAACTTGCAATTTGAGCTACGGTTTCTTGGCCGTGGCCCCCTATAAAGCGCTTAATATAAGGTTCTGCTAACTTTAACATTTCCTTATAATCTTTTGGCTTTAAAAAGGAAGGAAAAAGATTTATTCTGACCCAGTCCGTAAGGTAAACGCTTCGATATACTTCGGCGCCGAGACTGTTCAGCTCAGATTCTATGTCCAAGTTTACAAAGGGCTCCAATACAGTATATATTTCACCTACTATTCCGATTCTAGGGAAGGTTTTATCCTTTATAGTCTCGATGCTGTCAAATGTTTCCAGCATAACTGCTTTATATTCATCTAGCTCTGCTTCTTTCTTTATATCCTTTATTTTATGAATTACTTCTTTATACTTTTTATCGGTCTGACCCTTTATTTTTTCCTTTGGCCTTATTTGAGACAATTTCATGTCTGCAATATCCAACAGAATGGCCTTTTTCCATGCTATTATAGCTGCCTTTACTATATTTTTTAGCGAATTTTGTTTTCTGTTAGTAAGCACTCTAATATCACTTACTAACTTTAAAAAATTATTTTTTGGAGGTTCTACTATGACCATTTTAAAATCAAAACCTAAATCTTTTAAAATTTCTCGCTCTACTTCACCATAATAGCCAAACCTGCAGGGCCCTATTCCACCGGCCATGACAATGGTATCTGCACCGTTTTCAAGGGCTTCAATAAAATTCCCCACATTTATTTTAAGTGGAAGGCAAGCAAATTCCGGCGAATGCAGGACACCAAGTTCTAAGGTTCTTTTTGTGCAAAAAGGCGGAACAACTACTTCTGTGCCTAGGTTTTCAAATAGAGATTCAAGCACAATGTATAAATTACCCATATGAGGAAAAGTCACTTTCATTGAACCTTCCTCCCTTCTAAAACATCCAAAAAAGCCTCAAGCCTTGTATCAAACCCGGCTTCAGCGGCGTGTTCATCAAGGGTTAGATACAGAAAAGGAATTTTATAGTAACGTTTTATTTTTCTTTCCAAAAGTTCACCTACAAAAGAATCGGGACCACATCCGAAAGATGCAACATGGATTATTCCATCAAGCTCTCCCTTGTCTAAAAAGTAGAAAGCAGCACCTAACGATCTTTCCCCTAGTGTCCAGAACATATCTTTTGTCAGTTTCTTGGCCCCTTTTTTGATTTCACTATCTGAAACCATGTCAGTTGTTATAAGATTAATATGCTGTCTTTTGAGCTTAGCAACAAGGTTCATGCTAAGAAAAGTATCGTATATATTGTAATGGTGCCCCACTAATAAAACTTTCGGATATGAAGCAGTATGTAGCTCGGATTCCTCTTGTTTTGGAGGTTTAAAATCGATATCCGGCAAGATTTCACATGGGGCTGTTTTGTATGTAGTGATAAATTGTTTATACTTTTTTTGCGCGCTTGCTGCTTTATGATAGGCCCGCAGCAGTTCTGTCTTATTTTTATTAAGAGCATCGCCAATTTGTATTACGTGGTTTTTAATGCCTTTCTTGCTTTTATAAAGATTTAATTCGGCATCGATTAACGGCGGTAACTTCGGAATGCTATTTCTTATCATATCCGGCAGCCCTAAAAACTTTGGGCAGAGATATTTTTGCGGCTCTATGCTTACAATTCTGGGAATAAAAATAGCATCAACCTTATCTGCCAGATCTGCTACATGGCCGTGAAAGCTTTTAATCGGCAGGCATGCATCATCTACGCATAATGCAACTCCTTTTTTAAGCAGTGCCTCGTTAGTAGAGGATGACAGCACAACCTGCTGACCTAAAGCCTCAAAAAATACCTTCCAAAAAGGGTAGTATTCATAATAAAACAGTGCTCTGGGTATGCCTATTTTCATCAATACACCTCTGTTGCTAACTTGTTGTTTGGTTTAACCATTTTAAAAAACTTTCTCGTTTATCAGATGTTATCTCTCCTGATATCACTAAATAATCCATTGCGCGGGTAAGCGCCACATAAAGCAGCCTTTTGGCTTCTTCAATCTCTTTGTTATCAAGAAAGTTTTTCAACTCTTGCCACTTCTCTTTATCTTTTTTAATTGCAAGACCGACTTCCGGATCAAATAATATCTCAGAAGATACCGTTGATAAGCTTTGGCCGCTGTCTGCCAGGATAACTATGGGAAACTCCAATCCCTTTGCCGAATGTATTGTAATAAACTTTACAACATCTTCTTCTTCAGAAACATCCACCGCTTCCTGATACTCTGAGCCCCAATTCGAAAGTTCTTCTAAAAATTCTCTTAAGGTAAAGCCTTCTTCATCATAAACTGCACATAAATCTAAAAATTGAAGCAGGCTCTCGGTATCAAGGACATCTTCTAAATCGGTATATAAAAGCTTTGAATCTTTTATAATCTGTTCTGCCAGTTGTTTAATTGTTGCCTTATCTTTCATTTTAACCCACTTTTGAAATAATTTAAAGGCTTCCTCGGAGTCTATATTCTCATCAAAGATATTACTTAATTTTTTGCCGTTAAGCACATATTCTGCAATTTTATCATCATCCACTTTAAGCAAGTGCGAAAGTGCGCCATATATGTTTATATCATCTTTATACTCCACAGCCTTTAATCCCAAAAGAAGATTTTTTACTCCATGGCTTTCTTTAAGAGTCCCGACTTCAGCCACATAAAATGGTATATTGCGTGCGCGAAACTCCTCAATATAACAGGAAAGATGGGTTTTTCTCCTAAAGAGCACGGCAAAATCTCGAAAGGTGGGCTTTCGGTATCCTCCTGTGGTGCTGTCATATACCTTTACAGAATCATCGGACAACATTTCTAGTATCTTATCTGCAATAAGTCTTGCTTCCTGCTGCCTCCGCTCTCTCATCAAGCCGCTATTTTGCCCAATAAGGAAACAGATATTTTTTCCATCATGCTGCCTTTTGTAATTAATCGGTTCATAATTCTCCATGATGTCTTCAAAAGCTTTGTTTACAAACGTTATTATTTTATCGTTACTTCGAAAATTATCTTTTAAACTTAAGGACTTTCCATTTTTCTCTAAATCTTTTCTGAGCTTTTCGAAAAGCTCAACACGCGCTCCTCTAAAGCCGTAGATGGATTGTTTTTTGTCTCCCACCACAAAAAGATTTGTATCTTTGCCTAACAGCCGAAGAATTTTGTCTTGGATAAAGTTCAAATCCTGATATTCATCTACCAAAATAAATTTAAATTTTTGTTGATAGTTTTTCAAAATTTCCCGATTTTTTTCGAACATATCCAGCGTCTTTTCCAGAATATCTTCATAGTCAAGAACGTGCTGTTTCTCTTTTTTGCTGCCATAAATCTTTAAAGATTCTTCAATTAACATCACTATGGTTTTTTCATCTTCACTAATCGCCATTTCAGATAAAGTAGCAATGCTTACACCTTGGTTCTGTATTTTTATTATATTTTGATAAAGCTCATCGGATAATTTTCCAAAGCCCATTTCTGAAGTAATCTGAAAAACATTTTTGTTTTCTAATTTTCCTATAACGGCCTCTTGTATGCTTTCCTTGAGCCACGCATTCCCTTGATACTCCTTTGCTACCTGTGCCTCAGGGTCTATGGAAGCTTCTACCGGATTTTCTTTAAGCAATCGCAAGCAAAAACTATGTATTGTGCTGATATAAGCAGTTGAAAGCCTGAGTAGGTTTTTAGAGATGCTGTCATTGTATTTTTGCATTTTCATTTCGTATCTGAGCCGCTCTCTCATTTCAAGAGCTGCTTTATTTGTATATGTTATGGCGGCAATTTCGTCAATACTTGCAAGGCCCTGCTGTAATATATAAATTATGCGGCCCACCAGTATTCTAGTTTTGCCGGCACCGGCACCGGCTGTGACTACAAGGCTTTTATCTATTGTTTCGATAGCTTCTTTTTGTAAAGGGGTGTGTCCCATATTAAAACTCCTCCCAGGGACAAATTTGAGTAAAATCGCAAAAGCTGCCATAGCTTTGTATTTTTGGACATTTTTTTGGTTCTATCGGAAATTTCCCTTCTCTTATATTGTTTACATAAGCTCTGACTGTGTCTTTGGTTTTTTCCATAACGGTTTCCCATTCTTCTTGTGTTAAAATCCCTTTTTTCTGCCTCTTTGAAATAAATGGCAGATCTCTATCTCTTACAATAAAGTTATCTATAGCACCTTTTTTAACAGAAACAAAAGCTCCTCCCACTACCGGTTTTTTTAATATATGTTCCGCAGCCAAGATATATATTGGCATTTGAAGGTTTGTTCCATCTTCCATCTCTTTTATATCCGGTGTTGACCCGCTTTTATAGTCGATTATCAGTAATCTGTGCTGTGCGTCTTCATCTATCCTGTCAATTTTTCCCGAAAGCAAGATGTCTGGGGCAAAATCCAAGGAAAAATTTTTCTTGGATCCAAAACCAAGCTCAAAAAGAATCGGTTTAAAGTCTCCTCTTGAGGCTACATACCAGCCGACATAGTTCGTTATGCTTTTTGCAATTTCATTTTTCTCTATTTCAAACAGCAGAGGATGCGGAAAACTCTCTTTTACGCCGGAATTTTCCATGACACTTTCTGTAAGAAAGATTATCTCATTTTCGTATTCTTCTAATTTTATGCTTTCAAGGGTATCTTTATGATTTTTAAAAAATATCTCTAATATTTTATGTATGGCACTGCCCCGTGAAACCGCCGTATATTCTCCTTCTTCATCAGGTGCTGCAAGGCCTATGACTCTTGCAAGAAAAAACTTATAAGGACATTCGCCGTACATGTTTAGGGAAGCTGCGCTGAAAGGTTCTTCATGAAATCGCTTGCCTAATATTTTTCTTGTATTTTCTGAAATAGTTCCTAAAGTTTCACTGAAATTTTTAAATCCGGTAGAAGTATACATATCTTCTAATCTGACATCTTTAACCTCGGCTTTTAAATCATAAAGTATATCTTCTATATAGGAAGACATCAGTGAAGATGAGTTATCTTCCAAAACTGCCGGATAAGAAAAGCAGCCTGTAGAACTTGATGCCAGCAAAAATTTTAAGCAGCGCTGCTCATCCTCAAGATGACTATCTATGGTATCAAAACTGTAACCTATCTCATTGAGTCTTTTCCTCTCATCTTCCTTTATAAGCCAGTCAGGTCGTAATTCTGCCGGAAAATCTCCTTCTATCATCCCTGCCGCATAAATCTTTTCAAATTTTAGCCCTATTATTTGTTCTAGAGAAAGTATCCGAATACCTTCTTTATCGGAATCAAAACAGTTGTAGGAATAATTTCTTAAATAGGGTGCAAAAAAATTTATAAATCCTTCAAAATCTGTATATTCTTCTCCTGCCATTTCCCCTATATCTTCTAATTCATCCAAAAGTTTAATTAGGGCCTGAAATGCCGTAATATCGCGTTTTACAAAATCAGGGTCGTCACTATGAATATTGTAAAATCTGTTGGGATATCCATTGTCGGCAAGAAAACTTTTTGATATTTCGGCCCATTTATTGATTTTATGCCGTGAAATATTAGTTTTTAAAAGAATTTGTACAAAATAATCTGTTGTTTCTTCTTTTACAAGTCTTAAAAACGCTTTTACGAAAGGATTTTGGATAAGGGGTGCTTTTATATCAAAGTTTAACGATAAGTTCGCCTCTTTTGCCGCGTCTTTTAAAAGATATTTATAGGCTTTGGGCTTCGGCAAAACTATGCAGATTTTTTGCGGGGGAATGCCTTCTTCTAAATCTCTTAAAATCATTTTTGATATGTATTCAATTTCAATCCTCTTGTTTTGAGCCTTAATGGCATTTACATGTTTCATTTTATGCTCAAGGGGCAAGTTGACTATAACCCCTTTATCTACTATAACTTCCAACACTTTTTTCTGTATCGGATAAAGCCTATAAAATCCCCTAAAACATATTTTGTCAAACTGTTCAATATACTTTGCTTTACCTGCGTAGTCTGCCGAAATTATTTGGCAATCTTCTAAGTCATATAGAAGGTTTTCGGCAAGAAAATCCTGATATGTTCGGTATATCAAAGCCAAATCTTTTAGGCGAGGTGAATCCTTCAATATTTTATCAGCAATGTCAGGGGTTATGCCTTGTAATTTCAATTCCATTATTACTTCACTAATGCGCCGCACATATCCGGGCCTATATTCGCTGAAAAATTTAAATTGATTTTTCTCTTGCAGGCTATGAAAGATACGGCTGATTACTATATCTCTTTTAAAATTCCCGATAATATTTTTTGAATCTATAACATCTTTTATAATGTTTCTTATAAACTCTTCATAGAAAATTGCTGCCTCGCCGGCTGTTTGTGCTTGACTTTCTTGTTCTGCCAAATATGATGTAGGATATACATTAAGTTGTCTCATAATTTTTCCTCGCTAATATCTTCTTAAAGCTATACATTAAAGAATACCACAATAGTAGAATTTTTTCAATTATTTAACTATCTTTTGCAGTTATCGGCTTATAAACAGTAGGCCAGCGCTTTTTGGCGCTGGCCAGTAGTAGAGGTTGTAAGCTAGTTTATGCGCTTGCAAAAACCTCTAAGAATTCATTTTCCTTTAACTTTTCTTTTTCAAGCAGTGCTTGGGCTACTTTATGAAGTTTGTTAACATTGTCTGACAAAAGCGACCTAGCTCTGTCGTAACAGCTGCTGATAATATTTTTAACTTCTTTGTCGATAGATGCTGCCACTTCTTCGCTGTAGTTTCTGCCTTGTGCAATATCTCTTCCCAGAAATACTTCTTCCTGCTTATGGCCCAGTGTCATTGGACCTATATTTTCGCTCATGCCATATTCCATAACCATTTTTCTTGCAATCTGAGTTGCCCGCTCTAAATCATTTTGGGCACCGGTGCTTATTTCATTGAGCACTAGCTCTTCCGAAACACGGCCGCCAAGTAAATGGGTTATTTGGTCCATGAGTTCATTTTTACCCATAAAGAAGCGATCTTCTTTCGGCAAAATCATAGTATATCCGCCTGCTCTGCCCCTAGGCACTATAGATACTTCATGAACCGGGTCTACAGTCGGCAGCAAATGTGCCACCACAGCATGTCCTGCCTCATGATAGGCAACCAATCGGCGCTCTCGCTCTGTCATAACTCGGCTTTTCTTTTCCGGCCCTGCTATTACTCTAGTTATAGCCTCTTCTAGCTCCGGCATTTCTATTTTCTTTTTATTGCGCCTTGCTGAAAGAAGCGCTGCTTCATTCATCAGGTTTTCAAGATCAGCACCGGTAAATCCGGGCGTCCTTCTAGCCAGCACTGAAAGCTCTACATCTTCTGCTAAAGGCTTGTTTCTTGCATGAACCTTGAGTATTTCTTCTCTTCCTTTTACATCGGGTCTGTCTACCACAACTTCTCTGTCAAACCTGCCGGGTCTTAAAAGCGCAGGATCTAATATATCGGGGCGGTTAGTAGCAGCTATAACTATTATGCCCTCGTTAATACCGAAACCGTCCATTTCTACAAGCAGCTGGTTTAGCGTCTGTTCTCTTTCATCATGTCCACCGCCAAGACCTGCTCCTCTTTGGCGGCCCACTGCATCGATTTCATCAATAAATATGATACACGGCGCATTCTTTTTAGCTTGGTCAAATAAGTCCCTGACCCTTGCTGCACCAACACCTACAAACATTTCCACAAAGTCCGAGCCGCTTATTGTAAAAAACGGTACCCCGGCTTCCCCTGCTACAGCTCTTGCTAAAAGTGTTTTTCCTGTTCCCGGAGGGCCTACCAGCAAAACTCCCTTGGGAATACGCGCCCCCAGCTCTATAAATTTCTTGGGATGTTTTAAAAACTCCACTACTTCTTCTAATTCTTCTTTTGCTTCATCTACACCTGCCACATCTTTAAAAGTCACTCTTCTTTTATCGTCTGTATGAAGCTTTGCCTTACTCTTGCCGAAAGACATCACTCGTCCACCACCGCCTTGGCTCTGCTGCATTAAGAAATACCATGCGCCAAATATAAATACCATAAGCAGTAGAGGGGACAAAATTTGCGTCCACCAAGGCGTAACAGGCTTAGGCTCTGAATCCACCGTCAATACGCCGCTTCCGGCAAGCTTATCTATTTTAGCCATAAAAGTAGTCAGATCAGGAACATAGCTTACAAAATTTCTACCATCTTTTAGAGTGCCTTTGATGTTATTTTCTATTATCACTATTTTTTCCACTTCACCTTTGTCAAGGCGTTGAAGTAATTCTGAATATCCTAATCTGATCTGAGCTGCTTCCTGGTTAGAATACCATTGGACAACTGATAAAATTAAAATTATTATCAGCAAATAAAAACTTAGACTCCTAAAAAAGTTGTTCAAAAATTTTCCTCCCTTCTTGCACCACTAGACCAAACACATTTTACCACATAAATTACATTTTTACAATTATGCAAAATTTCTAATGCACCTCTTCCTTACTTTCTCACCTAAAAACCAAATATCAAACCATAGAACCCTGTAATTATGAGTAATACAGGGAATATTTTTTGTCAAATTTTAATCTTTTACTT